>DASQAX010000357.1:0-4234 GCA_035635535.1 Vicinamibacterales bacterium
AGCGGAACTCCTTGAACGGCAGCTGACAATCATGCTTCCGCAGGAAATTCAGGAAGCGCTTGTAGTCGTCCGCCCCCAGATTGAACATGCGCGCGACGATCTTATAGTTGCCACGGGCGTCGTTCAAGCCGCGGCGCACGACCTCCCGAACGTTCGACTTGGTGATCTCGCGCTGCATGTAGAGCGGGTAGACCGCGGTCCAGAACGACTCGCCCTCCTGGACCACGCGCCGGTACAGGTCGTCGGCGATCGTCTTTCTCCGTTCGCGCATGACCTTCGGCTGCACTCCGGTGTAGGCGCGAATCTCCGTGGGAAGATCCGCAATCGCCACCGTGTCGCTCTTCGCTGTCACGACGAGCCGTTCGACGACGTTCTCGAGCTCGCGCACGTTGCCGGGCCAGTTGTAGTCCGACAGCACGGTGAGGACGTTCGGCGGCACGGCCAGCGTCGCCGGCACCACTCCGCGCGCGTCGTGGCCGTTGCCATCGCCGTTGGCGTGGCCGTTGCCATTGGCGTGGCCGTTGCCGTTGGTGTGGCCGTTGCCGTTCGCGTGACCGTTGCCATTGCCGTTCGCGTGACCGTTGCCGTTGCCGTTTCCGTTGCCGTTCGCGGGGGCAAGCGTCCGCCCGGTGAACCGCGCGAGGAAATGGTCGACCAGCTGCGGGATGTCTTCCTTTCGCGCGCTCAGCGGCGGAACGCAGAGGTGCACGACGTTGATGCGGTAGAACAGGTCTTCACGGAACAGTCCCTGGCTGACCATTTCCGACAGGTTCCGGTTCGTCGCCGCCACCACCCGAACGTTGACGCGGCGGTCGATGCGGTCGGAGCCGACCTTCTGCACCTCGCCGGTCTCGAGAAAGCGGAGGAGAAGACCCTGCATGCGCGGCGTCATCTCGCCGATCTCGTCGAGCATGATCGTGCCCTTGTCGGCCGCCTCCAGTTTGCCCGGCCGGTCGCGGTACGCGCCGGTGAAGCTCCCTTTCAGGTAGCCGAACAGCTCCGATTCGAGCAGCGTCTCCGTCAGGCCGGCGCAATTGACCGGAACGAAGGCGCGATCGTTGCGGGCGCTCTGCTGATGAATCGCGCGCGCGACGAGCTCCTTGCCTGTCCCGCTCTCGCCCGTGATCAGTACCTTGGCGTCCGAATGGGCGACCCGGGTGATCTCTTCTTTCAGTTCGCGAAGTGCAGCGCTCTGCCCGATGAGAGCAGAGGGCATCTCATGCCTCATGTTGGCTCACTCAAGTTGTAGGGGACTTGGGTACCAGTCCGCGGCCAAAGCCCCGGACCTGCACCCTCCTTGTGCAAGGAAACCGCCATCCGCCGCGGGCGCGCCAGGAACCGACAAAAGTCTCGCACCTATCCCGTTTAGTGGCATTTGGCGCGGAATTCAGGCGCGTTTCGCGTGGACTTCCGCTCGCCGGGACTTGCCGCTGGTTCGCCGTCGTTGCCGAGAAATGTCGCCAAATCAATGAACTATTGGCAAAAGTGCCGGGGTTGACGCCATTGCCGGCGATCATCGCGTGATGACCTCGAACGACGTCACGTCCACCGCGCCGTCGGCCGCCCAACGGCCCTGGACGCGCAGACGTGCACCCGTGAGCACGTTGGGCGTGCGGGAGAACCGCAACGCCACGCGCATGTCGTCCGTCATCAGGAAGTAGAGGGTGCGGCTGCCCTGGCTCGAATCCTCGACCAGCACCTCCAGCGTGCCCTCGAGCATCGCGTCGCTTCCGGGAGCGGGCGACGCCTGCGCGCGCACCTCGCGGCCGCCGCGCGCCGACGGCGCACACCCGGTCCAGAACAGCAGCGCAACGATCGTGACGATGGTCACTACGGCACCGTGAACGTCATGGTCGTCGACCATGCGCTGTAGCCGGCCGGGTTGTAGGCGATGACCTGCCACGAGCCCGCGCCGCTCGCGAGCGCGACGCCCGGGCTGAAGGTGCAGACGCCGCCGGCCGCGCAACCCACCTGCGCGGGCGACAGCCACTGGTCGACGCGCTGGCCCGTCGAATCGAAGACGCGCGTGTAGTAGAGCGTCGCGTTGGCCGACGCGTTCCAGCGCAGCTGCGGCGTGGCGGTCGACAGCGTTCCAACCGGCGAGATCAGGACCGGGGCCGCTGGCGCAGCGATGTCCACGGTCACGGTCACGATCGAGCTCCACGCGCCGTAGCCGTTGGTCGTCCAGGCCTGCACCTGCCAGGCCGCCGTCCCGTTGATCAGCGTGATGAGCGGCGTGGCCACGCAGTCGCCGCCCGCGGCGCACCCTGCCGCGGCGGGCGTGAACCAGAGATACGTCGCCGCGCCGCCGTTGTTGCGGATCGAGAACCGGTAGTTGATCGCGCCGGCGACCGGGGTCCAGCGGTATGACGTCGTCGTCGAGGTGACCGTGCCCGTCGGGCTCACGGTGACCGGCACCGGCGCCGACGCGTCGGCAATCTCGATCAGGATGTCACGCGCGTCGCTCCACGGCCCGTAGCCCGACCCGTTCCACGCGAGGACCTTCCAGGTGGCGAAGCCCGCCTTGAGCACGATGCCCGGAGACGCCGTGCAGGTCCCGGTGCCGAGCGCGCAGCCGGCGTCGCCGGGACGATACCACCGCTCGTAGGTGATGTTGTCGCGGTCCGTCACGTTCAGCAGGTAGTAGCTCGCGTTCGGCATCGCGGACCACGTGAACGTGGGCGTCGTCGTCGTGATTGATCCCGACGGCGCGCTCAGCGTCACCTTGCCGGGCAGCGCATCGGCCGCGTCGAAGTTGACGTAGACGCTCCACGCGCCCGCGCCAGACGCGCGCCACGCGCGGACGCGCCACTTCGCGAGCCCTGTCGTCACCGCCCAGCTCGGCGTTGCCGCGCAGAACGACACGTTGCACGCCTGCGTCGGCGTGTACCAGAAATCCCTGGTGTTGCCGAGCGCATCGGTGACCGACAGCTGATACCACGTCGCGCCGCTGACGAGGCCGAACACGTAGGTCGGCGTCCGCGTGGCAATCGCGCCCGACGGGGCGGTGGCGGCCGGCGTCGGGACCAGGGCATCGGCCAGGTCGATGACAGCGGAAATCGTCGGCGACCAGGGGCCGTATCCGAAGTGGTTCCACGCCAGCACCTGCCACGTGACGAGTCCGGCCTTCAGCGCGCGCGGCGCCATGCCGACGCAGGTGCCGCCGGTGGCGCAGCCCGCCTGTGCCGGGGTATACCACATGTCGAACGGCGAATCCGATCCCGAGTCGGCCACTCGCACCAGGTAGTACTCGACCAGCGGCACGGCTTGCCACGACAGCGTCGGCGTGGTCGTCGTGATCGATCCGAGCGGGCTCAGCGGCGTCACCATGATGGGAACCGGCGATCCGATGCTCCACGCGAACGATACCTGGGTGGTGTCGAATCCGTCCGACGCGGTCACCGTCGTCGTGAACGTGCCGAGCGCCGTCGGCGTGCCCGACAGCGCGCCCGTCGAGGTGTTCAGCGTGATTCCCGGCGGCAGCGACTGCGCGCTCCACGTCAGCGAGTCGCCGTCGGCGTCGGACCCGGGCACCGTGAGCGCAGCGACGACGCCCATGTAGCCCAGCTGCGCGCCCGGGTTGGTCACGGCCGGCGCGTTGTTGGCGGTGATCGAGGCCGTGGTCGACGCGGTCGTCGCGGTCAGCACGTAGTTGGCCGCTGCGGCTCCTCCGAGCGTGAGCGTCGCGGTCACGGGCTTGTTGGTGCCGGCCGTGGCGGACGCGAACGCGGCCGTCCCGGTGCATGTCACCGTATCGCCGCCGATCAGGCCGCTCAGCGTGCAGTTGGTGATCGCGGCGGACGTCGTGCCGTCGAACCGCTTGTTGGCGACGGTGACGCTCGGCGAAACGCCGCGGCGGTTGATGGCCGCCGTGGCGACCGCGGTCGTGCTCGAGAGCGCGTAGTTGGAGCTCCCCGCGCCCGTCAGCGCGACATTGCTGATCGTGACGCTCCTGGCGGGACCGGCGGCCGCGGTGTCGAACGACGCCGTGCCCGTGCACGTCACCACGTCACCTTCGATCGCGCCCTGCACCGTGCACTGCGACAACTGCGCCGCCGTCGTCGCGTCGTAGGTCTTGTCCGCGATCGTCGGGCTCGCGGTCACCGGGAGCGGCGAGATCGTCGCGGTGGACGTCGCGCTGGTCGATGTGAGGACGTAGTTCGCGGCGGTCGCTCCGGTCAGCGCCAGGCTCGAGATCTGGACCGTCTTGCCCGCGCCGGCGCTCGCCGACTCG
>DASQAX010000358.1:0-15082 GCA_035635535.1 Vicinamibacterales bacterium
CGGATCTCCACCCCTGACCGTGATGAGTTCGGTAGGCGCGCGACCCATCTGAAGGCGAGGCCTCAACAAGCGGCAGATCCTCGGCAGCAACGCTTGGCCGGACGCGGTCGTCAGCGTGTCTCAGTCGTGTCTCAGTCAGGCGCTCGCGACCTTTTGAGACCGCTGGACACCGACTCGCTAAGGAATTGATCCGTGAGGGATTGGGTAAATGGTACCGGTACGGGGATTCGAACCCCGGTCCCGTGGCTGAGAACCACGTGTCCTGACCCCTAGACGATACCGGCTAGCTGATGCGCGACGCGGCGTTCCGCCACGGCGCACGGCCGAGGCGGCAACCTGAAAATGTTACCACGGGCGCTATGATGATCTGGTGCGTGGCTTCGCGAAGTTCCTCGCCTTTCTCCTCCTCCTGATCATCATCGGCGGCGGTGTTGCGTGGCTCTGGGCGGGGCGACAGCCGGGCCCGGCCGTCCAATTCCGCCAGCCCGATAAATTCGTCGGACAAGCAAGCGAGCTCGAGCTGCTGGTGCAGGCGCCGGAAGGACGCCTCTCGCGGCTCGACGTCGCGGTCGAACAGGGCGGCAAGTCGTTCCCCGTCTTCTCGCTCGATCAGCCGACGCAGGCGACGACGCGCCAGGATGCCGCCGACCGCTTCTACGTGATGCGGCCGATCGGCAAGCGTGCCATTCCGGAGCTCCAGGCCGGCCCGGCGCGCATCGTCGTCCACGCGGCGAGGCCGGTGCTGCGCGGCTACCGCCAGATCGCGTCGGAGACGACGCGCGACGTCCAGGTGCGGCTCGAGCCGCCGCAGGCGTCGGTCGTCTCGACCTTCCATTACGTGAATCTCGGCGGCGCCGAGTTCGTCGTCTACCGCGCGACGCCGGCGGACGTGGAGTCGGGCGTGCGCGTGGGCGATCGGACCTATCCGGGGTTCCCGGGATCCGCCGTCGGCATCAACGATCCCGCCGTGCACGTCGCGTTCTTCGCGCTCGCGTACGACCAGGACCTCAAGACGCCGATCAGCGTCTACGCGCGCGACCCCGCCGGCAACATCGCGGTGTCGGCGGTCGATCACATGCCGTTTTCGAAGCCGTTCTCGAAGAGCACGATCCCGATCGACAGCTGGGTGGCGCGCGTCGTCGCGCCGATCATCGCGAATACGCCGGAGCTGAAGGACCTGTCGACGGCGCCCGAGGACCTCGCGCAGACCTTCGTCCGCATCAACAGCGACCTGCGCCGCATGAACGCGCAGACGATCGCCGAGCTCGCGAAGAAGACGGCGCCGGAGATGATGTGGAAGGAGCCGTTCGAGCCGCTGACCAACGCGGCGGTCGAGGCGAAGTTCGCGGACTTCCGCACCTACACCTACATGGGCAAGGAGATCGATCGCCAGGTGCACCTCGGCTTCGACCTCGCCGTCACGCAGCAGGTGCCGATCAAGGCCGCCCAGCGCGGCGTCGTCGTCCACGCGGCGTATCTCGGCATCTACGGCAACTGCGTGATCCTCGATCACGGCCTCGGCGTGCAGACGCTGTACGGACACCTCTCGTCGATCGGCGTGAAGGTCGGCGACCACGTCGACAAGGGTCAAGTCATCGGGCGCAGCGGCATGACGGGCCTGGCGGCCGGCGACCATCTCCATTTCACGGTGCTCGTCAACGGAACCGCGGTCAACCCGGTCGAATGGTGGGACACCAAGTGGATGCAGGACCGCGTGTTCCGCAAGATCATGGAAGCCGGCGGCAGCGTGTCATAATGGCGCGGGAGAACCCCCGAATGACACGTGTTCTGGCCGCTTGCCTGGCGGCGTTCCTGGTTTCATGTGGCGGCGGAAACCCCACCCAGAATCAACAGAATTCGGTGCCGGCCAGCTCCGGCGCGGCGGCGCCGGCGGCGCCAGCCGTCGACCCCGCGATCGCTGCGACCGTGACCGGGAAAGTCACGTTCGCGGGGACGGCACCCGCGCCCGCGCCCATCAAACTCGGCGCCGATCCGTACTGTGAGAAGGCGAACCCGGGACTCAGGACCGAGAACGAGGTCGTCGGCAAGGACGGCTCGGTCGGCAACGTCTTCGTCTACGTGAAGGACGGTCTCGGCACTCGCACGTTCACGGCGCCATCCGCGCCGGTCGTCATGGATCAGAAGGGCTGCCACTACACGCCGCACGTGCTCGGCATCCAGGTGGGCCAGCCTCTCCAGATCGTCAACAGCGACGACACGCTCCACAACGTGCACGGCCTGCCGAAGGCGAACAAGGAATTCAACCAGGGCCAGCCGATCCAGGGGATGAAGATGACGCACACCTTCAGCACGAAGGAAGTGATGATCCCCTTCAAGTGCGACGTGCACGGCTGGATGAACGCGTGGATCGGCGTCCTCGATCATCCGTACTACGCGGTCACCTCGACGGACGGGACGTTCTCGCTGAAGGGGCTCCCGCCAGGCACCTACACCATCGAGGCGTGGCACGAGAAGCTCGGCACGCAGACGCAGACCGTGACGGTCGGGGAGAAGGAAACCAAGGACGTCGCCTTCACGTTCAAGGCGTAGGGCCGCGCCTGGTCGTCCGCGGATAACTGCATGCTTCCCCTGTTTGCCGCGCTGGTCGCGGCGTCCACCGGTGTCCTGATCTTCGCGGGCGGGCTCGTCACGAGCACCGGCTCCGGCCTGTCCGTGCCCGACTGGCCGAATACGTACGGCTGGTTCATGTGGACGTTCCCGCTGAACAAGATGGTCGGCGGCATCTTTTACGAACACCTGCACCGGCTGGTCGCGAGCACCGTCGGTTTCCTGATCGTCGTGCTGGCCGTCTGGCTGTGGCGCGCCGAACCCCGCGCGTGGGTCCGCCGGCTCGGCTACCTCGCGCTCGCGGCCGTGATCGCACAGGGGATCCTCGGCGGCATCACGGTGCTGTGGTACCTGCCGGACGCGGTCTCCATTGCGCACGCCAGCCTCGCGCAGATCGTCTTCTGCCTGACGACCACAATCGCGCTCGTCACGTCGCGCGGATGGGCGGCGGGATACGCGGACCCGAAGGGTCCGCGCCGCTCAGATGGTGGCGGAGATCCGACGCTGCAACGAATCGCCATCGTGACGACGCTGGTTATTTACACGCAGATCGTCATCGGCGCGACGATGAGGCATACGGGCGCGGGGCTCGCGATTCCCGACTTTCCACTCGCCTTCGGCCACCTCGTTCCGCCGCAGTGGGACGCGAAGATCGCCATCCACTTCGCGCATCGCGCCGGCGCGGCCACCGTCGCCGCGCTCGCGCTGGCGACCGCGGGTCACGTCTTCTATCACCACCGCCGCGCCGAGCTCCGTCGCCCCGCGATGCTCCTGCTGGGGCTGCTCGCGCTCCAGATCACGCTCGGCGCGCTGACCGTGCTGAGCCAGAAGCAGTTCCTCGTCAACTCGCTGCACGTCGTCAACGGCGCGCTGGTGCTGGTGACGTCGCTCGTGCTGACCTTGCGCGCGCATCGCGCCAGATTTGCTGATGCCGGGTCCGCCGTGTCCTTCGCCCAGCGGGACGGAAATGCCGGGTCCGCCGTCGTCTTCGCAGAGCGGGACCCGGCCCACGTACAGCGCCGAGGCCTCGGCGCGTGAAGACCAGCGCCGCGGTGGTCGTCGCGCCCGTCGTCGCCGACGCGTACGTCAGGCCGGCGCAGCGCACCGCCGACTTCGTCACGCTCACCAAGCCTCGTCTCAACTTCCTCGTCCTGATCACGACGCTCGGCGGGATGTACATCGCGGCGCCCGGGGGCGTCCCGCTCCCGCTGCTGCTGCACGCGCTCGTCGGCACGGCGCTCGTCGCCGGCGGCGCCGCCGCGCTGAACCAGGCGTGGGAGCACGAGACCGATCGCCTCATGCGCAGAACGAGCCTGCGTCCAATCCCGGGCGGGCGCCTGCGCGTCGCCGACGGAATGCGGTTCGGCACGCTGCTGTCCGCCATCGGGCTCATCGAGCTGACGTGGAAGGTCACTCCGCTCGCTGCCATGGTCGCGGCCGCGACGCTCGTCAGCTATGTGTTCGTCTACACCCCGCTCAAGCGACGCACGTCGCTGTCGACGCTGGTCGGCGCCGTTCCCGGCGCGCTGCCGCCGGTGATCGGCTGGGCCGCGGCCACGGGCACGATCTCGGTACCCGCCATCGTACTGTTCGGCATCGTCTTCCTGTGGCAGATGCCGCACTTCCTCGCCATCGCGTGGCTCTACCGCGACGACTACCGGCTGGCGGGCATCCCGCTGCTGCCGGTGCTCGAGCCCGACGGGCGCCGCACGGGATTGCAGGCGCTGCTCTACGCGGCCGCGCTCTGGCCCGTGAGCCTGCTGCCCGCCGCCCTGCACATCGCGGGCGCGCCGTACAGTGTCCTCGCGACGCTGCTCGGGTGCGGGCTGATCGCGCTCTCGGCACGCTTCGCCCGCGAGCGGTCGACGAGGACGGCGAGACAACTCTTCCTCTATTCGATCGTCTATCTGCCGCTGCTGTGGGGTGCGCTCGTCGCCGATCGGGTCTGGCTGTAGGTTTTCAGTTTTTCACCTTCTTACACTTCCGTTGATCGAGATTTCCGATCTGCCAGCGCTGAACGCCACCCTCAACGGCATTTCAGCCATCCTCCTGACCGCCGGTTACGTTTCTATTCGGGCGCGGGCGGCAGGCGCTGCACAAGAAGTGCATGCTGGCGGCACTGGTCGCCTCGACGGCGTTCCTTACGTCGTACGTCATCTACCACGCGCACACCGGATCGAGACCATTTCCGGGGCGGGGGCGGCGTACGTATCGCGTATTTCTCCATCTTGATTACACACGTCGTCCTCGCGGCGACGATCCTGCCGCTCGCACTGACGACAACGGCCCGTGGATTGCGTGCGCAATATACGCGGCACGTGAAGGTCGCGCGATGGACGCTGCCAATCTGGCTGTACGTTTCAGTCACCGGCGTCGTTATCTACGTACTGCTCTACCGGGTCTACTGAACAACTGAATGCAGAACCAGGCATGGCGGCGTGCATTCTGGCTTCTGGTTGCGCTCGTCGTGTTCGCGCCACCGGTGGCGATGCTCGCCTCCCAGCCGGCGACCGACGCGCTGCAAGGCGCGCTCGGAAGCATCGCCGCGCCACAGCCTGTCGAGATCCGGCCCCGCCTCTTTGTCGCCTACGGCGCACTCGTCGCGGCCTCCACGCTCGGCATCCTGTATCTCTACCGCGGGCGCCCGTTCGTCGTGTACTGGATCGTCAGCTGGTCGATGCTCGCCGCGTCGTACACGCTGAACGCGCGCGGCTACGCCGACGTGCGGCTCGGCAGCGTGATGATCGGGCTGTCGCAGCTGCTGACGGTCTGGTCCGCGGGGCTCCTGCTGCTCAGCGTCGACGACTTCTCGAAGAAGAGCGCGCGCAGGTGGAGCGTGCCGCTCCAGCTGGGCGCAGCCGCGGCCGTCTGGTTCCTCGCGGCGCCGTTCGCGCTGCCGCTCTCGGCCGTGCTCTACACCGGGCCCGCCGCCTCCGCGGTGCTCCTGGGGTGGGCGGGGGTCCGCTACGCGCAGCTCGCGAAGCGGACGCCCATCATCGGCGCGTTCATGATGAGCGCGGCGCTCGGCGTCATGAGCCTCCTCAATTTCGCCGGCGCGTTGCTGACCTACCGGCTCGCCTGGGCGACGTCGTACACGAACGCACTGCTCGCCTTCAGCATCGTCACGAGCATCTTCATCGCGCTCGGGATGCACCTGCTCGTCTTCGAGGACATGACGGACGAGATTCGGCGCACCAACCTCGCGCTGGCGACCGCCAACGAGCAGATCAAGCAGATGGCGATCACCGATCCGCTCACCGGCTGCTACAACCGGCGCTTCTTCGACGAGATCGGCCGGCGGGAAATGCAGCGGTTCCGCCGCTACGGCAAGCCGCTCGCCGTGGTCTTCGTCGACATCAATCGCTTCAAGTACCTCAACGATCGGTTCGGCCACGACACGGGCGACACCGTGCTCCGGACGCTTGGCAGCATGCTGCGCCGCCACGTGCGCCAGTCCGACTACGTGATCCGCTGGGGCGGCGACGAGTTCCTGCTGCTGCTCACGTGCACCGCGACCGAGGCGGCCGGCAAGGCCGGGGAGCTGAAGGCCGCCTTTGCCCTCGAACGGGAGGCAGCGGGCTTGCCTGCCGACACCGGCCTCAGCATCGGTGTCTCCGAGGTGGAAGCCACCGCCGAGACCCTGGGCACCGCCATCCGGATGGCCGACTCGGAGATGTACCGGGACAAGCTCGGCGAAGGCGCCGGCATCTAAAGTCTGTTTCTGCTGTAAGATCCGCCCATGAGGCGAATCCTCACCTTCGCAACCCTTGCCCTGGCGCTCGCGGCCGCGGCGTCGGCGCAGACGGCCGGCAGGATCACGGGAACCATCAAGGACCCGGATGGCAAGCCGATCAAGGGGGCGACCGTGCGCGCGACCAACGACGCCGTCAACGCGCGCATCACCTCCACCACCGACGACAAGGGCCGCTTCGCGATGATTGGCGTGCGCAGCGGACGGTGGGGGATCGTCGCCGAGGCCCCGAACTTCCTGCCGATCCAGGGGACCGCCGACGTCAGCTCGAGCAACCTGCCCGTGCTGCAGCTGACGCTGCAGCGCGACCCGGGGCCGATGCCGGGCGCGCTCGTCAAGACGATCACCGAAGATATCGTCGCCGCCGAAGCGCTCCGCAAGGCCGGGCGCTACGACGACGCGATTGCGGCCTATCAGTCGATCCAGTCGAAGAACACGCGGCTCACGACGGTGAGCCTGATGCTCGCGACGCTCTACCGTGAGAAAGCCGTGCAGGAGAGGGATGCGACCGCGAAACAGGCGCTGCTCAACCGCGCGATCGGCGCGTACACCGACCTGCTGAAGGCGGACGACGCCAACGCGCGCGCGCGCGTCGAGCTGGGCGTGACGCAGATGGCCGCCGGCAACATGGATGCGGCCGCGAAGTCGTTCCAGGACGTGATCAACGCGGACCCGAAGACCACGGCGGCCGCCGAAGCGGCGGCGCACCTTCAAGAAATCAGAAAGTAAGTGGCTCGTCTGGCGCCTGCCGCGCGCAAGCGCTGGCAGGCTACCGTCATCATCACGCTGTTCATGCTCGCGGTGGCCGGCGCCGCGTTCACGGGCTGGCGCTTTGCCCGGGAATCGCCTCCGCACCAGGGCCCGATCGTTCTCATCACCGTTGACAGCCTGCGTGCCGACACGCTGCCGGCGTACGGCGGCGCAGCGGGCGCGACGCCGAACATCGACGCGCTCGCCGGCCGCGGCATCGTCTTCGAGCGCGCGTACACGCATTCGCCGCAGACGCTTCCCGCGCACGCCGCGCTCGTCTCGGGCCAGCTGCCGTTCGACAACGGCGTTCGGGATGACGGCGGGTTCGCGCTGAAGGAGCAGGCGCGGACGATCGCCGCGCTCCTTCGCAATCGCGGGTTCAGCACGGGCGCCGCCGTGTCGTCGTTCCTGCTCCGCCGGTCCACCGGGCTCGCGCAGGGGTTCTCGTTCTACGACGCCGACATTCCGGACGAACCGCTCGAGGAAGGCGTGCTGCCGCGGCGGGACGGCCTGGCGACCTTCGACGCGGCGGACCAGTGGATCAAGTCGCAATCGGGCCAGCGCTACTTCCTCTTCCTGCAGGTCGATGCGCGCTCCGCCGACGCGGTCGTGGGGCGTCTCGTCGCGGAGCTGAAGCGGACGAGGCGCTACAACGACTCCACCATCGTCTTCACCGCCGCGCACGGCGACCCCGGTTCCGGTGAAACGCTCGACGACGCCTCGCTGCGCGTGCCGCTCATCGTCAAGCAGCCGGGCGAGGCGGGCGCGGGACGGAGGGTGCCGCTGCCGGTGCAGCACATCGACCTGCTGCCGACGCTGCTCGACGTCGTCCGCGCGCCGATGCCGTCCGGCCTGCGCGGGCGATCGCTGCGCGCCATCCTCGACAAGACGAGCGGCTTCGTGCCCGACCAGCCAATCTATGCGGAGCTGCTGGCGCCGCTGTACCGGTTCGACGGCCAGCCGCTGTTGGTGCTCTCGAACGCATCGTATCGCTACGTTCGGGGCATCGACGAACAGCTGCGTCCGCTCGTCCCCGATGCGCCGATGCCGGACGCCGCGCGTCAGCAGCAGATGGGCGCCGCGCTCGACAAGCTGCTGCAGGGGCACCCGATCGACGCGCCGGTGCCGCCGGCGCAGATGGACGAGGACCGGCTCGCGGCGTTCGGGTACCTCGAGGGATTGAGCCCGGCACCACCACCCGCCGCAGGCGAAGAGAATCAAGGCGACGCGAGTCGAGGGACCATCGAAGCAGGCGCGCAGGCGGCCTTGACCGCCGCGCACCGTCGCGCTGCGTTGCTGGTGGCGGAGAAGAAGTATTCCGCGGCGCTCGACGCGCTGCGTGCGATCTCGGCGAAGCACCAGGGGCTCGCGAGCGTCCAGTACCAGATCGGTTCGCTGCTGGTGCGCACGGGCCGCATCGATGAAGGGATCAGGGTGCTCACCGCGGCCGCAGCCGTGCGGCCGGAGGATCCGGGGATCCCGGTGGCGCTCGCATCGGCGCTGTTGCGCGCCCGGCGGGCCGATGACGCGGCGATGCAGGCGGAGCAGGCCGTGGCGCTCGCGGACGCCGGCGGCAGCGCGCCGATGAAAGCGGCCGGGCACGAAATCGCCGCACGCGTCGCGCTGGCGCGCGAGGACGCGGCTGCCGCCAAGCTCCACGCCGCCGCCGCGCAGAAGGCCGACCCGCACATGCCGCTGCCGCAGTTCGTCGCCGGGCGCCTCGCGTACGACGACGGGCGATACGAGGACGCGCTGGCGGCGTTCAAGGAGGCGGCGGCGACCGTCGAGCAGGCGAACACGACGCTGGCGGAGCTGCACCTGAATCTCGGGAACACGTACGCGCGGCTCGATCGGTATGCCGAGGCCGAGGCCGAGTTCCAGGAGGAGCTTCGCGAGTACCCGCACAACATCGGGACCTATGCCAGCCTGGCGATGCTGTACCGCGCGTCCAACCGCCATCAGGCGGTGGAGCACGTGATCGGCGATCTCATCGAAGCGGCGCCGACGCCCGAGGGCTATTCGATGGCCGCGCGCCTCTGGACGATCGTCGGCGAGCGCGCGCGCGCCGAGGCGCTCAGGTCCGATGCGCGGCGGCTGTTCCGGGGGGATCCGTCGCTGGCGTTACTCGGCCGCGCGCGGTAGCCCGTCGTTGGCCGTTAGCCGTTGACCGTTGGCCGGATGCGCCGCGACCAGCATCAGCCCGACCGCGGCCCAAAACAGGTTCCTCACCTTCCGCACGACAGCCAGCGCGACGCCCGCGGCCGGATTCACGGACAGCAGCGGCGCCAGCGCGCCGGCCGACGCCTCGTCTATCCCCACGCGGAACGGCACGAACTTGAACGCCGCGGTGATCACGCGGTTCAACGCTTCGAAGACGACCGCCTGCACGAGCGTCGGGCTGCGATCGCCCAGCAGCCACTGCAGCGTGACGAACACCTCGAGCACGGCGAGCGCGTGAAACAGCAGGTCGAGGGCGAACACGCGCCACAGCCGCTCCGGGTGGCCGCCTGAAAAACGGACCGCTTCGTCGCGCACGGTCGCCAGGCGCTCGCGCCAGCGCGGGCGCGGGCCGCGGCTCGCGTCCCAGGTGCCACGCATCGCCCGGAGCGCGGCGGCGCCGCCGCCCACCATCGCGACCAGCGCCGCAACGGTCGCAAGCCTCCACGCGACGGGCATTTCGACATTCGAGGCCAGCACGACGAGGCCGACGCCGACCATCGCCATGACGGAGGCCGCGTAGACAAGGTTCTCGACGGCCAGCGACGCGACCGCCTCGCGCGTCGCAAGGTGATGCCGCGTGAGCAGGACCTTGGCGGGTTCGCTCGCGAGCAGCCCGAGCGGGGTGACGTTGCCGACGGCGTCGCCGGCGAGAAACGCGGCAAGCGCGCGCCGGAAGGGGAAGGCGGTGGACAGGCACCAGCGCCAGCATTGGGCGCGGACGAGAAACCGGAGGCCGGCGAGGGCGAGGATGAGGACGAGGCCCCAGCCGACGCGGCGGACGGCCTCGACGATCTCGGCGACGCCCGCGCGCCGGACGGCGTACGCGAAGAGCGCCGCCCCGGCAACGGCGGCGGCTAACGCGATGAGGTGTCGGCGGCGCACGCGGCCTAGCGTGCGTTCCGCGTGGCCTCGAGCTGTTTGAAGGTTTCGTCGATCAGGCGTTCGTTGTCTTCCTTCGACACGTTGCGCTGCAGGAGCTTCGACGCGATGCCGACGGAGATATCGACCGCCTCCTGGCGGATCTGCTGCAGCGCGCGCGTCGTCTCCAGCTCGATCTGGCGCTCGGCGTTGCGCATCAGCCCGGCGGCCTCGGTGCGCGCCTTCTCCTTCATCTCCTCCCGGAAGCGATCGGCGTCCGAGCGGCTCCGCGAGACGATCTCCGCCGCCTCGCTGCGCGCCTGCGCGAGCAGCTTCGCGGACTCCGCGTGGATGCCTTCCAGCTCCTGCTTCGCCTTGCGCGCATCGTCCAGCGCCTTGCGGATCGACTGCTGGCGGTCGTCGAGCGCCGCGAGCAGCGGCTTCCACGCGAACTTCGCGAGCAGCGCCACCAGGATGAGAAACGTGAGGATAGTCCAGATGTAAAGACCCGGATCGGGCTGGACCAGCGGATTCATAAAACCGTCCTAACCCTTGAGGAGGACGATGAGGAGCCCGAACACTTCCGCGAGAATCGCGACGCCTTCAAGGAGGAAGAGCGGCAGGTAGGCCGCGCCGGTGATCTGGGCGCTCGCGCTCGGCTGGCGGGCGACGCCTTCGGCGATCGCCGCCGCAAGCATACCGATGCCGATGCCCGCGCCGATGACCGTGAGGCCGAACCCGATGCCCGCCCCCATATACGCAAGTGAAAAGTCCATGTCGTCTCTCCTCCGTCAGTCGAAAGCTCAGTGATGAGCGTGGATCGCCATGCCGATGAACACGGCCGTCAACAGCGTGAATACGTACGCCTGCACCAGGATCACGATCAGCTCAAGCGCCGTCAGTCCCACGCCGATCGGCAGCGACAGCACCATGCCGACGCCGATGCCGGCAATCGCGCGCCCGAACAGCGACGTGAACACGAAGACGAGCGACAGCAGCGCGAGGATCGCGATGTGGCCGCCCGCCATGTTCGCCGCAAGTCGCATCGTCAATGCGAACGGGCGGACGAACATGCCGAGGATCTCGATGGGAACCAGGATGAAGTAGATCGGCCACGGCAGTCCCTTCGGCGCGAGGTTCTTCCAGTGCTGGACAAAGCCGTGTGCCTGCGTGCCCGCGACGATGATGGCAAAAAAGGCAATCGTGGCGAGAGCTGCCGTCACGTTGTAGTTCGCCGTTGCGGTGACGCCTCCGTGAAGCAGTCGCGTGAACCACGACTCCGGGCCTGCGTGAATCACCGTCGAATTCAGCAGCTCGAGGACATCGGATATGGGGATGACGCCCATCAGGTTGCACGTGAAGATGAACAGGAAGAGCGTCAGCAGCAGCGGCGTCCACGCGAGGACCCACTTCTGCCCGAGGTTCGGCCCGGCGATCGAATCGCGCACGAACTCCAGCGCGATTTCGAGCAGGCTCTCCGTGCGGCCCGGGATGAGCCGCTCCTGCGCGAGGTAGCGGCGCACGAGCCACGTGAGGCCGAAAAAGAGGATCGCCGCGACCACCCACAGCATGAACACGTGCTTGGTCACCGACATGTCGATGCCGAAGATGCGCGGCAGGTGAATCAGCGGGTGATCGACGCTCGTGTTCGAGACGTGTTCGATGATGAGGTCGCCGGCGTTGAAGCCTTCCCGGGCTCCCTCGGCCGTCTGCGCGGCACCCTCGGCCGGCGGCTGGAGATTCAACATTCGACGCTACGACTCGTCTCGCCGAAGCGGCGGAGCCGCGGCGGCGGACGTGAACAGGCGATGCATGTACATCGCTTCCATCACATGCAGCGCGATGAAATAGCCCGTAAAGCTCACCACGAACGGCACCGGCCGCAGTCCGGCCACGCGAAGCATGGCGACCACGTACGCGCCGAACAACACCGCCTTGATCGCGAGCCCCTGCACCATCACACCCATCAGCCGGTCGGGCTGCGATCGATACGTCCGCTCGGTCACGATCCAGCTGACGGCCGCGACCGCGAGCGGACCGAGCATGCCGCAGAGGACCTCTGGATTGCTGCCGCCTGCCACGCGGGTGACGATGAGCCAGGACACCACGCTGGCCCCCACCATCCACGCGACCGGCCTCATCGTCTCGTGGCGGTCTTCACCAGGTCGTAGAAGCCGACGATGATCCCGAGCGCGAGCCCGATGAGTAATCCCCAGGGACCGGTGCCCTGCCACCTGTCCAGCAGGTATCCAAGGCCGCCGAGCACGATGATGCCGCCAACGAGCGTGTAGCTGGCCGCGGCGGCCGCGCCGGCGTTGCTGGCGTTCTCCTGCAGGGACTTCGCGGAACGTGAATACGAGAAACTGCGGTTCTTCTTGGCCATCCCGCCGATCACGCGTGCAAGCCGCGCGCTCATCCGCCTTCGCCTCGCGGCTTCAGCGAGAAAAGGGGCGCTTTTTCCGCACCTCGAGCGCCCTTGAGTATAGCCCACTTGTGAAAAGCTTCACGCAATCTGTCAAAGTTCAATCAATGCAATGACTTCAGTCCAACGGCTTTGCTTGATCTCGTCTGTCGGCGGGTCCTATACTGCCTCTACCGATTGCCTCGCGCCGGGAATCATGCGTACAACCTTCCACCCGCGTCGGGCCCTCGTCGTGGCCCTGGGGATCGCATTCGCGTCTGCGACGGCGCCGCTGCTCGTCTCCGCGCAGGCTCCGCGCGAGCGGACCATGTTCGTCAGCGCGGTCGACCAGAAGGGCGAGCCGGTCGAGGGCCTTGGACCGAATGACTTCGTCATCCGGGAAGACGGGGCCACGCGCGAGGTGCTCCGCGTGTCGCGCGCGACCGAGCCGATCGACATCGCCATCCTCGTCGACGACAGCGCCGCCTCCGACGCGCTGATTCCGCGCGTTCGCGAGGGGCTGCGGGCCTTCATCGCGAGAATGTCCCGGGGCAACCAGATCTCGATCGTCGGCCTCGCCGATCGGCCGACAATCCTCGCGAATTACACCTCCAACACCAAGCTGCTGCAGGACGGGATCGGCCTCCTGTGGCCGCGGACGCGCGCCGGGTCCACCTTCATGGACGCCCTCTACGAGGTGTCGCTCGGCCTCGAAAAGCGCGAGACGCCGCGCGCCGTCATCATCCCGGTGATCACCGATGGCGGCGATTTCGCATACCGCCAGTACGAACAGGTCATGCCCGAAGTGAGGAAGGCCGGCGCCGCCATCCATGCGGTCACCGTCGGCGACTTCAATTCGACAGATCACGAAGAACTGCGCAACCGCGCGCGGGTCCTCGCCCAGGGCACGAAGGACACCGGCGGTCAGCGCGTCAACCTGCTGACGCCGATGGCGGTCCAGCCCTCGCTCGAACGTCTCGCGCGGGAGCTGTCGTCGCAGTACAAGGTGGTGTACGGCCGGCCGGATTCGCTGATTCCGCCCGAGAAAATCGACGTGAGCGCCCGGCGCCCCGAGCTGACGATGCGAGGGACGCTCGAGCGCGGAACAGGGACAACGAAGTGAAGCGTATCGCCCTTCTCGCGGCCGCCCTCGTCGCGGCGCTGTCGTCCGCTCCCTCGGCGCAGGGCACCTTCCGCGCCGGCGTCGACGTCGTGTCGCTGAACGTGACCGCCGTCGACACTGCGAACCACTACGTCACGGACCTCGAAGAGAAGGACTTCGCGGTGTTCGAGGACGGCGTCAAGCAGGAGCTCTCCTTCTTCACGCGCAAGCAGCAGCCGATCTCGATGTCGCTGCTCCTCGACAGCAGCGCCAGCATGGAGGACAAGCTGCCGACGCTGCAGGTGGCGGCCGGCAACTTCGTCAAGCGGCTGAAGTCGAACGACATGGCGCAGGTGATCGACTTCGACAGCCGCGTCGAGATCCGGCAGGCGTTCACGTCGAGCCAGAACGACCTCCAGTCCGCCATCCAGCAGACGTCCGCCGGCGGGTCGACGTCGCTCTACAACGCCATCTACATCGCGTTGAAGGAGCTCGCGAAGGCCAAGGTGGGCGGCGAAGATGACGTGCGCCGGCAGGCGCTGGTGCTCTTCTCCGACGGCGAAGACACGTCGAGCCTGATTTCGTTCGACGAGGTCCTCGAGCTCGCCAAGCGCAGCGAGGTGGCGATTTTCACGATCGCGCTGCGCGGCGCCGACACGCAGAGCAAGGGCTTCCACGAGGCCGAGTTCGTGATGCGCCAGCTGGCGCAGGAAACAGGCGGCCGCTCGTTCTTCCCGTCGAAGATCGACGACCTGAACGGGGTCTATTCCGAGATCGCCGACGAGCTCGCGAGCCAGTACACGCTCGGGTACACGTCCAGGAACGCGAAGCGTGACGGCGCGTACCGCCGCATCGTCGTCCAGGTGAGCCGGTCCAACGTCACGCCGCGCACCAAGCGGGGCTACTACGCCCCGACGTCCCGTTGAACACGCTCCCGCTGCTGCTGTACGCGGCCGCGGGCGTCGCCTACGCGATTCACTTCGCGCGCCGCGACACGGCGGTCGGCCGGACCGCCACGACCCTGCTGCTCTTCGGCGCGCTCGTCCACACCTTCGTCATCGGCATGCAGACGATGGAGGTGCGGCACGTGCCGTTCGCGAACCCGTCGCGCGCCGTGTCGACGTTTGTCTGGCTGTTCACGCTGTCGTACCTGTATCTCGAGCTGACGACCGATGAGCGCGCGATGGGCGTCTTCATCCTGCCGTTGATCGTCGGTCTTCAGACGATTCCCGCGCTGTACCCCGGCATGGAATACCAGGACGCGGTGCTCGACAGCCCGTGGTTCTGGGTCCACGTGTCGTCGCTGCTGTTCGCGTACGCCAGCTTCGGCCTGTCGGGCATCCTCGGCCTGACCTACGTGCTGCAGTTCAAGGAGATCAAGAAGAAGCACCTCGGCTACTTCTACACGCGGCTCCCGTCGCTGCAGGTGCTC
>DASQAX010000359.1:0-3272 GCA_035635535.1 Vicinamibacterales bacterium
GCTTGTACGAGCTGTCGTGCTCTTCGTCCACGATGACGAGACCGAGGCGATCGAGCGGCGCGAAGACGGCCGACCGCGTGCCGATGACGAGGTCCACCTCGCCGCGCCGGATGCGATGCCACTGGTCGTGACGCTCGCCGCTGGAGAGCGCGCTGTGCTGGATGGCGACACGGTTGCCAAAGACGCCGCGGAACAGCGCGGCGATCGACGGTGTGAGCGCGATCTCGGGGACCATCAGCAGGACCTGCCGGCCCGATTGGCATATGCGCCCGGCGAGACGCAGGTAGAGCTCGGTCTTGCCGCTGCCGGTCACCCCGTGCAGCAGCGCGACCCGGAACTCTCCGGCGTCGGCGAGCGCGAACAGCTCGCCGGCGGCGCGGTGCTGCTCGCCGGTCAGCTCGCGCGTCGCGTCGGGGCTGACGCCGGCCATCGCCGCGCGCTCGAACGGGTCGCGTTCGTCACGCTCGTCGCGGAGCACGACCAGCCCGCGCTTGACGAGGCCGCCCAGCACCGCCGCGGTGACGCCGCGATCGCGAAGCTCGGAGGTCGGCAGCCCGGCGGGCGCGGCGGCGAGGATGGAGAGCGCGGCTTCCTGCCGCGGGGTCAGACCCCGATCACAACCCGGCTCAACCCCTCGAGTCGCCCCGTCACCGGGGTCTGACCCCGCGACCGTGACCATGGCCACCCTTCGTTGCCGGAATGCTGATTTTTTCGCGCGGGCGCCGGGCGGCATCGCGACCGCGAGCGCGTCGCCGATGCCCGCGACGTAATAGTCGGCGACCCAGCGGCACAGGTCGACGATCGACGCCGGCAGCAGCGGCTCGCGGTCGAGCGCCTCGGCGATGTCCTTGACGTCGGTCCCCTCTTCGATGAGGGCGTCATGCCGAACGACGCACCCCGTCATCGTCCGCGTCCCGACGGGCACGCGGACGCGCGCGCCGATCGGCGGCAGGTCGATCGAGTCGGGAACGTTGTACGTGAGGAGGTCGAGGAAAGGGACTGGAACGGCGACCGATATTAAGGGCACGAGCTAGTCATCGCCGGCCAGGATGGCCCGCACGCGTTTCATATCCTCCCACACTTCACGCTTCGCGGACGGCGTGCGAAGCAGATACGCCGGATGGTACGTCGGAATGAGAATCGCGTCGCGATACTTGAACTCGCGGCCGCGGATCCGCGTGATCGGATCGGTCGTGCGCAGCAGGCACTGCGCGGCGAACTTGCCGAGCGCGACGATCACCTTCGGTTTCACGGTGTCGATCTGGCGGAAGAGGAACGGCTCGCACTGCTGCACTTCATCCGGCTCGGGGTTGCGATTGCCCGGCGGCCGGCACTTGATGACGTTCGCGATGTAGACGTCCTCGCGCCGGAGGGCGATCGATTCGATGATCTTCGTCAGCAGCTGGCCGGCGCGACCGACAAACGGCTCGCCCTGGATGTCTTCGTCGGCGCCCGGCGCCTCGCCCACGAACATCAGGTCCGCGTCCGGGTTGCCGACACCGAAGACCACCTGCCTCCGTCCCAGCGTGTGCAGCTTGCACCGGCTGCAGTCGGCGCCGAGGTCGTCGCGGACGGCGCGAAGGGCGTCCGCCTGGGAGGCGAAGAGGGGAATCGGTTCAGAAGGTTCGGAGCGCGCGTGCCACTGCGGCTCGAGGCGGACGCCGTCGATGCCGAGCTCTTCGAAGAACTCCAGATGCGCTTTCAGCTTGTCCCGAGCAGCGTCGAGGGACTGATCCTGGGACATCGATCAGGCACGCGCCGGCGTGGTGGAGCGCGCGCGTATCAACTGTTCTACGCGGTCGAGAATCGCGTCCGCAACCCTCGCCTTGCTCTGGAGCGGCAGCGTCTGCTCCTCGTCGGCGCCGATGATCGTGACGGCGTTCGTGTCCACATCGAAGCCGGAGCCCGGCGCCGAGACGTCGTTGGCGACCATCAGATCCACGTTCTTGCGGATGCGCTTCTCGCGCGCCCTGGCGAGCAGGTTCCCGGTCTCCGCCGCAAACCCGACGAGCACGAGCGGCGTCGCCCGTTTCGCGGACGCCTGACCGAGATCCGCGAGGATGTCCGGCGTGCGCTGCAGCGTCAGCGTCAGCGGCTCGTCGCTCTTCGCAATCTTGTCCGCCGCCGGGCTCACCGGTGCGTAGTCCGCCACCGCCGCCGCCATGATGACGACGTCCGCGTGGCCGGCGGCGCGCATCACGGCCGCGTGCATCTCGGAGGCGCGGCGGACGCGGACGACTTCGTCCGTCGCGGGCGGCTCGATGCTCGTCGGCCCCGCAACCAGCGTCACGTTCGCGCCGCGCGCGTGCGCCGCGGCCGCGATCGCAAATCCCATGCGTCCGCTCGACCGGTTGCCGACGTAGCGGACCGGGTCGATGTCTTCGTAGGTGGGCCCCGCCGTCACGACGACGCGCCGGCCGCGCAGCACCGAATCGCGCGGCGACACGATGCGCTCGGCCGCGGCGACGATGTCCTCGGGCTCGGCGAGACGGCCCTTGCCAATCCACCCGCAGGCGAGATAGCCCTCGCCCGGCTCGACAAAGCGCGTCCCGCGCGCCGCGAGCGCCTGCAGGTTCCGCTGCACCGCGTCGTGGCCGAGCATGTTGGTGTTCATCGCGGGCGCGATGAGGACCGGCGCTTTCGTCGCGAGGTACAGCGACGTCAGGAAATCGTCCGCGATGCCGTTGGCGAACTTGCCGATCACGTTCGCGGTGCACGGCGCGACCAGCAGCAGTGCGATCTCGTCGGCGATGGCGATGTGCTCGATGTCGGCGTTCGCGCCCGGCTTCCACTGTGACGTGATGACCGGCCGGCGCGTGATGGCTTCGAACGTGATCGGCCCGACAAAGCGCGCCGCCGCCTTCGTCATGATCGCGACCACGTCGTGGCCGCGCTTCTGGAGCCCGCGGCAGACCTCGATCGCCTTGTAGGCGCCGATGCCTCCGGTGACTCCGAGCGCGATGAGCGCCATCTACTCCTCTTCGACCTTGACGACCTTGCGGCGCAGGATTTCCTTCTGCGCGATCGCGATCTTCTTGTCGCCCGCTTCGCGCGGCACGGCGCCGTTCAGCAGCTGGCGGGCGCGCTTGCCCGCGAGGACGACGAATTCGAAGCGGTTCTCTTTCGGTGCTCTTTCCATGGTGTCCCTTCAGGCGGACCTGAAGGTCCGCCTCTACGTTCTGTCCTATTACTTATGACGTCTTCGGCGTGCGAAACGTTTCGATGATGGCTTCGCCCGTCTTTCGCATGTTCTTCACGCGCGCCCGCTCGGC
>DASQAX010000360.1:0-8939 GCA_035635535.1 Vicinamibacterales bacterium
CCCCGCCACGTCGAAGTGCAGCTGCTCGGCGACCGGCACGGCACCGTGATCCCGTTCGCCGAGCGCGAGTGCTCGATCCAGCGGCGTCATCAGAAGGTGATCGAAGAGACGCCGTCGATGGCCGTCAGCCGGCCGCTGCGCCTGCGGATCACGTCCGATGCCGCGGCGATCGCGCGCTCGGTCGGCTACACCAGCGCGGGCACGATCGAGTTCCTGCTCGACGAGGAGGGGCACTTCTACTTCCTCGAGATGAACACGCGGCTGCAGGTCGAGCACGCCATCACCGAGATGGTCAGCGGCATCGATCTCGTCCAGTGGCAGATTCGGATCGCGCGCGGCGAGAAGCTGACGATCGATCCGGACGTGGCGCTCAAGCCGCGCGGCCACGCCATCGAGTGCCGCATCTACGCAGAGGACGCGGATGCCGGCTTCCTGCCGTCGCCCGGCCGCATCGCCGCGCTTCGCGTGCCGGGCGGGCCGGGCATCCGCGACGACAGCGGCGCCGAGGCGGGCGCGGACGTGCCCATCTTCTACGACCCGATGATCTCGAAGCTCGTGGCGTGGGGCGAGGATCGTCCGCAGGCGATCGGACGCATGCGGCGGGCGTTGCGCGAGTACGACGTCCAGGGGATCAAGACGACGGTCCCGTTCTTTCGCTGGATGCTCGAGCAGCAGGACTTCGTCGAAGGGCGGTTCCACACCGCGTATCTCGACGAGATCCTCGTCTCGCGCGCCGGCGAGCCGTTCACCTTGCCGGACGAGGAGCGCGTCGAGATCGCGGTCATCGCGGCGGCGATCGAACACAGTAGCCGGGCCCAAAAGGACCCGGCCTACACGGACAGCGACGCGAACCGTCCCACGGGGAGCTCCGTAGGGCGGGTCCGTTCGAACCCGCCAAATCAATCCCGGGCAAGCCTCTGGAAAGCCCGCGCGCGCGCCGAGGGGCTGCGCGGGTGATGCTCCACATCGACGCAGGCGGCCGACGCCGCGCGGTCGAGGTCGTCCGCGTCGGCGACACCTGCCTGGTGTCGATCGACGGCCGGGACGTCGAGGTGGACGTCAAGGATATAGACGGCACGCTGTCGCTCCTCATCGGGACGAAAAGCTACGAAATTTCGGTCGGACCGCCGGCGGACGACGGGACCGTGATGGTCCACGTCGACGGCGTCCCTGTCGAGGTGACCGTCAGTCCCTCGGGTTCGGTCGCGGCAGCGCCCTCGGGTCCCGCGGGCGCCGGTCCCCTGCGCCCGGCCGCCGGGAGGGCTGCGGCGGGAGCGTCGGGCGCGGGCGGGCCGCAGCAGGTCAAGGCGCCGATGCCCGGAAAGATCGTGAAACTGCTCGTCAAGCCGGGCGACCGTGTCGAGCCCCGACAGGGACTGGTCGTCATCGAGGCGATGAAGATGGAAAACGAGCTCCGGGCGAAGGCGGCAGGAACGGTCGTCGACGTCCGGGCGGTCGAAGGGACGACTGTTGAAGCAGGTGCCATACTGGTAATCCTGGAGTGAATTACCGCGCTTTCTTCACCCTCCATCGCCATCCTCTGACGAAGAGGACCAGGCGCATCGTGCGCGCCGTCGTGGCGACGTTTGCCTGCGCGATTGCCGTCGCGTTCGTCACGAGCATCACGGTCGACCTCGGGCCGGCGCTTCGCCAGCGCGCGGAGACCGCCGGGTCGAACGCCATCAAGCGGCCGCTGCACATCGGGAAGCTTGGCGTTCACGTGTGGCGCGGCAGCTTCTCGGTGGACGACCTCGTCATCGAGGGCCTGACGCCGCAGTCGCGTCCGTTCCTCACCGCGAAACACATCGACGTGTCGATGCCGTGGACGACGCTGTTCACGCGGCGCGTCGTGTTCGACGCCATCCAGATGACCGACTGGGACATGTTCGTCGAGCTGTTCGCCGACGGCAGCACGAACTTCGTGAAGCTCCCGTCGAACAACAACACCCGCACGAGCGCGTGGACGACGACGCTCCAGTACGTGCGCGCGTCACGCGGGCAGTTCACGTACGAGGACCACGGGACGCCGTGGAGCACGGTCGCGCGCAACCTCGACGTCACGGTCGCGCGGCCGGCGAACGAGTATCGCGGGCAGGCGCGCTTCTCGAACGGCACCGTCGCGATTCAGAGCTACGTGCCGATGCGCGCGGACATGTCGACGACCTTCCGCATCGTCGACGGCAAGATCGTGCTCGACCGCATCGACCTGCAGACAGACGGCGCAAAGACGCAGCTGACGGGCGTCGTGGACATGCGGAAATGGCCCGAGCAGATCTACCGCATCAAGTCGAAGATCGATTTCCCGACCGAGAAGGGGATCTGGTTCGCGCACGACAACTTCACGGTCGTCGGCACCGGCGATTTCACCGGTACCTTCCACCTCTTCAAGGAGCAGCTGGCGAACGGGAAGACGCGCACCGGCCGCGAGCTGAAGGGCGATTTCGTCGCGCCGGTCGCCGGCGTCAACGCGTATCGCTTCGGCAACCTCCGCGGCTCGGTGCTCTGGGTACCGGAGAAAATGGAGGTCACCAACGCGACCGCGACCCTCTACGGGGGCGACGCGACGTTCAGCTACAGGATGGCGCCGCTCGGCGTCGCAGGCGTGCGGGCGACGGCAGCCTTCGACGCGGAATGGTCGAACGTCGATCTCACGGAGTTCACCAACTTCCTCGAGCTGAAAGGCATCCGGCTCGCGGGCCGCACCTCGGGACACAACCTTCTCGAATGGCCGCTGGGCAAGTACGCGCTGCATCATGGCAATGGCGAGCTGCAGCTGGACGCGCCCGCGGGCACCGAGCTGATGGGTGCGCGCATGCCGATCGAACGGATCGAGGCGCGCGAACGGCTCGGGAAGCTGTGGGGCCCGTTCGACAACACGCTGGCGGCCGAGCCGATTCCGGTCGAAGCGACGATCGTCTACGCGTTCGATCCGGACGGCATCGACCTGGGGCCGAGCCGCTTTGCCACGCCGAGCACGTATGTCGAGTTCGAGGGGCGCACCGCGTACGGCGACAGCTCGCGGATCCCGTTTCACGTGAGCAGCGCGGACTGGCAGGAGAGCGACCGGCTGCTCGCCGGCCTGATGACCGCGTTCGGCAGCCCGACCAACGCGATCCCGATCAGCGGCTACGGGACGTTCGACGGCGTGATGACGAACAGGTTCTCGCAGCCGCGCATCGAGGGCACGTTCGCCGGCGAGCGCATGCGCGCGTTCGACGTCGACTGGGGGACCGCGAAGGGGACGGCGGTCATCGAGAACAGCTACGCCGACGTGAAGAGCGTGCTCCTCACCTCCAGCGATTCATCGATTGAAGCGGACGGACTGTTCTCGCTCGGCTACCCGCGCCGCGACGGGGGCGAGGAGATCAACGCGCGCGTCCGGATCGTCAAGCGTCGCGTGGCCGATCTCCGGCACGCCTTCGCGCTCGACGACTACCCGGTCGAAGGCGTGCTGTCGGGCGAGTTCCACGTCTACGGCCAGTACACGCGACCCTTCGGCTTCGGCACGATGGCGATTGCCGACGGGACCGCCTACCACGAGACGTTCGAGAGCGCGACCGCCAGCCTGCGCCTCGAAGGGGCGGGGGTGCGCCTCGACAACATCGTGGTCGTCAAGGGCGGCGGGCGCGGCACGGGCGCCGCCTACGTCGGCTGGGACAGCACCTATCAGTTCAACTTCGACGCGCAGCGGATTCCCATCGAAAGCCTCACCGTCGTCCAGTCGCCCAACACGCCACCGCTCTCGGGGCTGCTCGACTTCACCGCGGGCGGGAGCGGGACGTTCGACTCGCCGCGCTACAACGTCCAGGGCCTGGTGCGCGACTTCTTCGTCGCGGACGAGGGCATCGGCACCGTCACCGCGGAGATCAACATCGGCAACGAGGTGATGGCGCTCAAGCTCGAGGCGGCCTCGCCCCGTCTGGCGGTCTCCGGCACCGGCACCATCGCGCTGAGCGAGGCGATGGACGCGGACCTCTCGTTCACCGTGTCCGACACCTCGCTCGATCCGTATCTGCGCGCGTTCGACCCGCAGCTCTCGCCGTACACGACCGCGATCGCCAGCGGCAGCCTTCGCGTGGTCGGCGAGCTCGCGGACATCGACCATCTCGTCGTGGACACGACGGTGGACAAGCTCGACCTGCGGCTGTTCGATTACCGGCTGCGCAACGCGGTTCCGATCCGGATGGCGCTCGATCGCCATTCGATCCGCGTCAGCGACATGCGGCTCATCGGGGAAGAGACGCAGCTCGACGTCTCGGGCATGGTCGATCTGCACAACGAGCGGATCGCGATGCGCGCCAACGGCGCGGCCAACCTCGGCATTCTCCAGGGCTTCGTCCCGAACATCCGCAGCACCGGCCAGGCGACGCTCGAGGCGACGCTCGACGGCCCGATGCGCACGCCGATCGTCACCGGCACGATGACGATCGAGGACGGGCGCATCCGCCACTTCGATCTCCCGCACGCGCTCGAGAACATCTCGGGCGTCGTCCGCTTCGACACGCGAGGCGTGACGCTCGACGAGGTGACCGCGCAGCTGGGCGGCGGGCAGGTGCGCTTCGGCGGCCGCATCGGGATCGACGGTTATCGACCGGGCCGCCTCGACGTCACGATGAACGGGCAGAACATGCGGCTCCGGTACCCGGAGGGGATGCGCTCGGTCGTCGACGCGAACCTGAACGTGCAGGGCACGGTCGACAACGCGACGCTGTCGGGCAACGTCACGGTGCGCAACGCGCTCTACACGCGCCGCTTCGACACGGGCGGCGGGCTCGTGGACCTCACCGGCAGCGCCAGCGGGCAGGGACTGTCGTCCATCCAGACGACCGTCCCGCTGCGCTACGACGTGCATCTGAACATTCCGGGGACGCTGCGCGTCGACAACAACACCGTTCGGCTCGTCGCCAACGCCGACCTCGATCTGCGGGGCACCTACGACCGGCCCGTGCTCGTCGGCCGCGGCGAGGTCGAGCGCGGCGAGTTCAACTTCGAAGGGAAGCGCTACGTCGTCACGCGCGGGACGATCGACTTCAACAACCCGACGCGCATCGAGCCGTTCTTCGACATCCAGACCGAAACGCAGGTCCGCGTGCCGAGCCAGACGTACCGGATCATGGTGCGCGTCACGGGCACGATGGCGCGCTTCACGCCGACGTTCTCGTCCGACCCGCCGCTCACCGAAGTGCAGGTGCTCAGCCTGCTGTTCACCGACCTCGCGCCGCGGCAGGACGAGTTCAGCCAGTACAGCGCGGTCACGCCGCAGGAGCAGCTGCTGCGCGAACGCGCGGCCCGTGCGCTGACCGGCGCGCTGACGACGGAGCTCGGCCGCGTCGCCGAGCAGACGTTCGGCGTGGACACGTTCCAGCTCACGCCGTCGCTCGTCACGCCGAACGCCAACTCGTCGCGCCTCGATCCCGCCGCGCGCCTGACGATCGGCAAGCGCATCTCCGACCGCGTGTACCTCACCTATTCGCGCAGCCTGTCGTCGACGACCAGCGATCAGATCATCCTGCTGGAGTACGATCAGACCGACCGCTTCTCGTGGATTCTGTCGCGCAACGAGGATCGGACCTACGCGCTGGACGTCCGCGTCAGGCATACGTTCTGACGCGGGTCATGCAAAATTCAAAATTCAAAATTCACACCGAATGTGGTACGACAACGGGGTGAAGTTCGCAGGGCCATACACCCCGCTGTGGCGAACTGCTCTCTGTTTGCATTTTGCATTTTGCATTTTGCATTGCGGCGCCGCCGCCGCACAGACACCGCCTCCTGTCGTCACGGCGGTGGATGTGCAGCAAGAGGACGCCGCGGTCACCGACCCGCTCATCCTCGGCCTCGTCCAGACGCGCACCGGGATGCCGCTGGCGATGGCGGACGTTCGCGAGACCATCACCCACCTGATCAGCCTCACGCGCTACGAGGACGTGCAGGTCTACGGGGACCCGGCCGCCGGAGGCGTGCGTCTCCGCTACGTCCTCTTCCCTGTCCACGCCGTCGATCGCATCGAGTTCCGCGGCATGCTCGGCGTCTCCGAGGACGTGCTCCGCCGCGCGGTCGTCAGCCGGTTCGGCAATGCGCCGGTCGCGTCGCGCGCGGAGGATGTCGCGCGGTCGCTGCAGGGCGTGTATCGCGAGCGCGGCTACACGCAGCCGGCGATCACGCCGCGGATCGAGATCACGCACCGGCCGGACCGGGCATCGATGGTGCTCGACATCAATGCGGGCCCGCGCGCGGCGATCAGCAGGATCGAGATCGACGCCGACGATCCCGCGGATCGAAACGCCTTCGCGACGAGCGACATCGCCGCGGGGAAGCCCTACGACGCGGGGGCCATCGACGCGTACCTCGAGAAGTACCAGGCGCTGCTGCGCGGCCGCGGCTTCTATGAAGCGCGCGCCACGCACAACGTGGACTTCGTCAACGGCGGCGCGGTCGTGCGCGTCGCGATCGATCGCGGTCCGCACGTGTTGGTGGCCTTCGCGGGCGACCCGCTGCCGGAGGCGGACCGCGAGCGTCTCGTGCCGATTCGCGCGGAGGCGTCCGCCGACGAGGACCTGCTCGAGGATTCGAGCCGCGCCATCGAGGACTACTTCCACGCGCGCGGCTACCGCGACGCGACGGCGATGTACACCCGCGACGAGTCGGTCCCCGGCGAAGTGACGGTGCGCTTCACCATCGCCCGCGGTCCGCGGTACGTCGTCGACGCGCTCGCGATCGCCGGCAACATGTCGATCGCGACGACGGAGCTGGCGCCGATCGTCCGGCTGAAGGCCGGCGACGTGTTCGTGCAGGGCGCGCTCGATGCGGCGGTGGCCGGCATTCGCGGGCTCTACCGCGCGCGTGGCTTCACGCGCCCGATGGTCATGCCCGCCGTCGCGGTCCTGCCGGCCGGCGAGCGGCCCGCTCCCGCCGCCGATCGCCACGTAGAGGTCACGATAGGCGTCACCGAAGGGCCGCGCACCTTCGTCAACGCGGTCGACCTCAGGGGCAACATGGTGTTCTCGGACGCGGAGCTCCGCGCGCCGCTCGCCACCCTTCCCGGCAAGGCGTACTCGGAGCTCGACGTCGCCTCCGATCGCGACCGCATCGACCTCGACTACCGCAACCTCGGCTACGAGACGGTCGTGGTCGATCCGCGCGTGATGCTCGCCGAGGGCGACACCCTCGCCAACGTCCTCTTCTCCATCACCGAGGGGCCGCAGGTGATCGTCGATCACGTGATCGTCGTCGGGAACCGCCGCACGAGCCTCTCGACGATCCAACGCGAGCTGACGCTGCGGCCCGGCGAGCCGCTCGGCTACGCGGCGCGCATCGAGAGCCAGCAGCGGCTCAGCGCGCTCGGGCTGTTCCGGCGCGTCAGCATCACGGAGCTGACGCACGAATCGGAGTCGCGCCGCGACGTGCTCGTCCAGGTCGAGGAGGCGCCGCCAACCACCATCTCGTACGGCGCCGGCCTCGAGGGGCAGACGATTCTGCGTCCGACCGGTCCGAACGGGCAGGCGGAGGAGCGGTTCGAGCTCGCGCCGCGCGGCTCGTTCGAGATCGCGCGCAGCAACCTCTGGGGGAAGAACCGGTCGGTCGATCTCTTCGCGCGCGCCTCCCTCAAGCCGCGCGACATCCTGACCGAGTCGACCGCCGTCGCCGAGCCGGTCACCAACAGCAGCCAGTACGGCCTCAACGAATACCGCGTGCTCGGCACCTATCGCGAGCCGAAGCTGTTCGACTCGCCGGCCGACCTGCTGGTGACGGCCATCCTCGACCAGGCGAAGCGATCGAGCTTCAACTTCCGGACGCGCGAGGTCCGCGGCGAGGCGGGCATGCACGTGTCGCGCTACGTCAGCGTCGCGGCACGCTACGCGTTCCAGCACACGAAGCTGTTCGACCAGAAGTTCAAACCCGAGGAAGAGCCGCTCATCGACCGCATCTTTCCGCAGGTCCGCCTGTCGAAGTTCTCGACTTCGCTGATCCGCGACAGCCGCGACGACCTGCTCGACCCCTCACGCGGATCGTTCCTCGCGCTCAACAGCGACGTGGCCGCGCGCCGCATCGGGTCGGAAGTCGGCTTCGTGAAGAACTTCGCGCAGGCGTTCCAGTACTACCGGCTGCCGCTGCGGCGGCGCATCATCCTCGCCACCGCGCAGCGCGTGGGCCTCGCGCACGGGTTCCCGCGCACCGTCCAGACCACCGGTGAGGACGGCAGCGTGACGTCGCAGACCGTGCAGGACCTCCCCGCGAGCGAGCGCTTCTTCGCCGGCGGCGACACGACCGTGCGCGGGTTCTCCCTCGACCGGCTCGGCACCGAGAAGACCATCAGCGAGAGCGGCTTTCCGACCGGCGGCAACGGTGAGATCGTGCTGAACGTCGAGCTGCGGATCGACGCGGCGAAGGGGCTCGCCGGGGTGACGTTCCTCGACGCCGGCAACATCTTTCCGACCGCGAGCGATCTCGACGTCACCGACCTGCGTCCCGCCGCCGGCTTCGGCGTGCACTACCGATCGCCTGTCGGGCCGATCCGCGTCGAGCTCGGGTTCAACCTCGCGCCGCGCGCGCTCGTGCCCGGCGTTCGCGAAAAACGCACGGTCCTGCATATCTCGCTCGGCCAAGCCTTCTAGGCGATGCGACGTTCGCTGCGACGAGCCACGGAAACACGGAGGCACGGGCGTCGCGTATGGCTTGTCCTGGCGAGTGTGATGCTGTCGTTGTCGCCGGCAAGCGCGCAGCAGCTCCTCGACCGTGTATTGGCTCGAATCGATGGCGCCCCGCTCACGCTCACAGACGTCCAGGCCGCAATCGGCCTCGGCGTCGTCCAGGTGCCGCCGGGCGCCGATGCGATGGCCGCCGGCACGCAGCTGATGATCGATCGTCAGCTCGAGCTGACCGAAGTCCAGCGCTTCCCGCCTCCGGAGCCCGATGCGACGCCGGTGGCCCGCGAGGCC
>DASQAX010000361.1:0-3006 GCA_035635535.1 Vicinamibacterales bacterium
GTCCAGGTCCCAGTACCGCTCGATGCGGAGGTTGCGCCCCTGGCTGCCGACGGCGAACCGCGCCGGCTCCAGCTTCGACACGCCCTTGACGATGCTCCGCGTGGCGGGCGTCGCCAGCGTGGTGAACAGGTGGCCGACCGATTCCCAGTCGAGCGAGCGCTCGACGCTGGCAACCTGCAGAATCGGCTTCAGCTCCGAGGAGAAGAGCAGCTCGCCGTCACGCTCGCGGTAGTAGAGCGGCTTGATCCCGAGACGGTCGCGCGCGAGGAGCACCTGACGGCGGCGCGTGTCCCAGATCGCGAAGGCGAACATGCCGCGCAGCCGATCCACGCAGCGCGGGCCGAGATCCTCGTAGAGATGCACGATCGTTTCGGTATCGCTCGCGGTCCGGAACGTGTGGCCGCGCTTCAGCAGATCGCGGCGCAGCTCCTGGTAGTTGTAGATCTCGCCGTTGAAGACGATCCAGACGGTGCCGTCCTCGTTGGAGATCGGCTGGTAGCCGTTGTTCAGATCGATGATGCTGAGGCGGCGCATGCCGATGGCGACGCCGTCGCCGATGTAGACCCCCTCGTCATCGGGTCCGCGGTGCGCGATGACACCGCACATCGCGCGGATCTCGTCTTCACGAACCGGTTGGCCGTCCCAGCGCACTATTCCGGCGATACCACACACAGCAGGTTCTCCCTCAGGTCCGGCTGAAGCCGGCGGACCCTCTCCGCCTTCAGGCCGGCGAGATAGCTCAATCCGAAATACACCACCGCGTACGTCACGCCGCTGGCGCCGAGCGCCACCACCGGCTGCAGGGCAGTCTCGCGCGTCAGCCAGATCACCGGCACGGCGGCCACGCCCGCGCGCAGGAAGATGCCCGCGAGCCGCGACCACGGAAGCGCGTGCCTGAGCGGCAGGTGCAGCAGGTGCGCGATCCGTCCGACGCCAACGAGGGTGACGAGCAGCGTGCTGACGAGCGTGACGAGCACCGCGCCGCTCATCCCGAACGCCGAGAGGAACCAGCCGATCAGCACGGCCACCGTCGCCAGGCGCATCAGGTTCATGACGAGCAGGAACCGCGTCTGCGCGAACACGCGCAGCACCGCGTTCACCGCGAAGATCGACGGCAGGATCGTCAGCGCCCACACCATGAAGATCGGCACGCTGGCCGCGTAGGTCGTGGTGTAGAGCGTGACGATCAGGTCGCGCGCGACGACGAAGAGGAACACCGACAGCGGCACCATCAGGAAGGCGAGCCGGCAGATGGTCTCGTGCCAGAGCGCCACGGCGGCCTCGCCGTGGGAGGCCTCCTCGGCCATCTTCACCATCATGACGTTCACGGTGGAGGTCATGATCATGTCCACGAGCGGAATCTGCAGGCAGCCGACGGCGTAGACGGCAAACGTCGCGGCGTCGAACATCGACGCGACGACGTACTGGTGGTAGTTCTGCTGAATCACCTCGACGCCGACGGCGAGCGCGAAGGGGAGGGCGTAGGCGAGCTGCTCGCGCCAGAGGCCCAGGTCGACCCGGAACTCGCGGCCGTACTGGCGCCAGATCGCCACGATGACGAGCACCACGCGCAGCGCCGCGAAGACGGTGCCGCCGATGAACACCGCGCGCAGGCTGACGAACAGGAGCGCGGGCGCGACGAAGAACAGCGTCCGGACGATGTCGGAGCACGCGTAGGTCACCGCCGCCATCACGTGCTTCTTGCGCGAGACCATCACGATCTCGAGCACCGTGGACATCAGCATGAACGTGAGGAACAGCCCGGCGAGCACCATGTAGTCGGCGAGCGCCGCGTTGCTGAGCCGCGCGGCAATCTGCGTGCGCCACGCGTACAGCCCGGCCAGGCACGCGAGGCCGGCGGCGGCGAGCGTGATGAGGGCGTTGCAGACGTAGCGCGGCATGCGCGCCGCGTTGCGCGGGACGAAGTAGTACAGGCTCTCGGCCATTCCGAGCTGCGCCAGGCCGTAGAGCGTCCCGTACAGCAGGAAGAACTGCTTGTAAGTGCCGAACGCCGCGGGCGCGAAGAAGCGCGCCAGCACGATGCCGATCGCGAACGACGCGACGAGGCCGACCACACGGCCCGTGACCAGCAGCGCGGCTGGACGCGTAATGTCCTCCGCCTGCCTCGCCGAAGCCCCATCGGGGCGAAGGCGGACCTGTCCCGCCGAAGCCCCATCGGGGCGAAGGCGGATGCTCATGACCGGTGCACCCGTTCGCACCGGCGAGCGGGCGGCCAGAGGTCGTGCGCCTGGCAGCTCAGGATCTCGGGGATGAACTCGCCGTCGCCGTTCACCGACGACCCCTGCCACAGCAGGAGGCGCTGGATCGTCAGCAGCGGGTGGCGCGGGTCGTCGTGCCGGCACGCCGTGTACGCGAAGCGATAGCCCGCGCGCACGACCGCGTCCACGACCGAGGTGTTGAAGTGGCCGCCGGGATACGCGAAGTGATCGATCCGCTCGCCCAGGTGGCTCTCGAGCTCCGCCTTCGACTCCTGGAGCTCCGCCGCGATCCGGTCGGGCGACTCCACCGGCAGCGACACGTGCGTACGGGTGTGCGACCCGATAGTGAAGCCGCGCCGCCGCATGTCGTTCACCATCGCCCACGTGAGCGTGAGCGGAACGTTGTGGAAGCCGTTGCCGACGCTCAGCTCGAGCCCCGTCATCAGGCGGCGGACATCCGCCTGTCGCAGCTCGGGCAGCAGCGTGGAGACGGCCACCATCGGGTTGACGACGGCCGAGCGGCGCGCGAGGTCGTGGGCCGGCAGGCCCAGATCGCTCAGGAGGCCGAACATCCTCGCCTTCGGGTCGTCCCAGCAGCGGAACGCCTTGGCAACGAGGTGATACAGCTTGTCGTGGATCTGCCAGACGGGCCGGCCGACGAGATCCGTGACGACGAACATCGCCGCCGGAATGCCCTTGCGCTCGAGCACCGGCAGCGCCAGATCGTACACGTCCTGGTATCCATCGTCGAACGTGATGGCGGCGACCGGTTCGTGGAAGGGGAGGC
>DASQAX010000362.1:0-4108 GCA_035635535.1 Vicinamibacterales bacterium
GGACAGGCGCCGTGCGAGGTCGGGGCGCGGCTGCAGCGATGCCAGCACGCGCCCGGCCAGTGCGGCGCGCGTCTCGTCGATGAGCAGCCCGTCGCCGCGCGGCGGCGCCGCGAGGCCGTCGATGATCGGCAGGTCGAGCTCCGCGTAGTTCGGTCCGAACTGGTCGATGATGCCGCCGCGATCGTCGATCAAGTACAGGTCGTCGTTGACACGGCCGATCCCCATCGGCTGACGCTCGGAGACGGCGACGGCGACCGTGCCGGGCAGCACCCGGCGAATCGCCGCGTCGGCGACCCACGGCGAGCTGAGAAGCTTCCGCCGCCACGACTCGATGTCGACCGTCAGCATGTTGCGGCCGCGGATGCCGTCGAGCAGCGTGACGACTTCCCCTTTCGACAGCCGCGCGTTGCCGTTCACGGTGATACGCGTGATCGTGAGCGACTCCGCATTCAGCACGGCGCGCGTCGCCAGGACGCCGACATACAGCGCCAGCGCGACCACCACGGACGCGCGGCCGGCTTTCCACCACGACAGGACCCGGAAGCGCGGCCTGCGCGCGGGCGTGACGTGCGCGCGGCGGAAGCGGCGGTCGGACGGCGCCGATACCGGCATCAGCGGGCCGCTCCCCGGCGCTTCGTCAGCGCGTCCACCAGCTGCGCGGGCAGCGAGCCGATCGAGCCGGCGCCAAGCGTCAGCACCGCATCCCCCGGTCGCGCGATGTCGAGAATCGCCGGAATCACCTCGTCGAGCCGCCGCGCCACGTGCACGGGCCGGCCCGAGCCGGCACGCACGGCGCCGGCGAGCGCGTCGAGGGTCACGCCGGCAATCGGCTCCTCGCTCGCGCCGTAGATGTCGGTCAGGACGATCTCGTCGGCTTCGCGGAGCGCCGGGCCGAACGCGTCCATCAACTGCTGGGTGCGCGTGTAGCGGTGCGGCTGAAACGCGACGACGAGCCGGCGTCCGAGCGTCGCCCGGGCGGCGGCGAGCACCGCCGCGATCTCCGTCGGGTGGTGCCCGTAGTCGTCCACGACCAGCACGCCGTCGGCTTCCCCATGGCGCTCGAACCGCCGTTCCGCCCCGTGAAAGTCGGCGAGCGCCGATGCCACGTCGGCGAACCGAAGGCCCAGGCGGTCCGCGACGGCGACCGCCGCGAGCGCGTTCTGCAGGTTGTGCCTGCCCGGAACCGGCAGTCGCAGCTCGCCGAGCCGCTCGCGCCGATCGCGATCGCTGGCGTGCACGACGCACTTGCCGCCGAACCCGCCGATCTCCACGTCGCTCGCCTCGATGTGAACGCCCTTCCGCCTCTCCCCTTCCGGCGCGTCGTTCTCCACCCGCCGTACCCGCCCCTCCAGTCCATAGGTCACGAGCGGCCTGTTGATCCTCGGCAGGATCGACACCACGGCCGGATCGTCCGCGCAGGCGACGACACTGCCGTAGAACGGCACCTTGTTCGCGAAGTCGGCAAAGGCCTGCTGCAAGTCCTCGAAGCTCCCGTAGCTCTCCATGTGCTCGTGGTCGATGTTGGTCAGCACGGCGATGGTCGGGTACAGCACCAGGAACGACCGATCGCTTTCATCCGCCTCCGCCACCAGGTATTCGCCGCGGCCGAGCCGCGCGTTGCTGCCGAAGGCGGAGAGCCGCCCGCCAATCACCGCCGTCGGATCGACCCCCGCCCGCTCCAGCACCACCGCGATCATCGACGTCGTCGTCGTCTTGCCGTGCGAGCCGGCGACGGCAATCGAGAAGCGCAGCCGCATCAGCTCCGCGAGCATCTCGGCGCGCGGGATCACCGGGATGCCGCGGCGCGCGGCCTCGATCACCTCCGGGTTCGACGGACGCACGGCCGACGAGACCACCACGACCTGCGCGTCGGCGACGTGCTCCGCCCGGTGTCCCTCGTGCACCCTGACGCCGAACTTCTCCGCGAGCCGCGTGGCGACCGCCGATCGCTTCAGGTCGGAGCCGCTCACCTCGAACCCGAGGTTCGCCAGCAGCTCGGCGATCCCGCTCATGCCGATGCCGCCGATGCCTACGAAGTGAATCCGTTTCGTTGCTCCGAGCATGGCTCTCGACCCGTGCGGCGCGGCTCAATGACGATCGGTCCGCGAGGCGAGCTCCATCACCCGGTCCACAATCACCTTCGCCGCGTCCGGCCTCGCCATCCGCCGCGCCGCGGCGCGCATCGACGCGCGGTCGGCGTCGTTGCGCGCCAGCGCCACGATCTCCGACGCCAGCAGCTCGCCGGTCAGCGTTCGCTGGTCGATCATCCGCGCCGCCCCGTGGCTCACCAGCGCCTGCGCGTTCTTCCGCTGGTGATCGTCGGTGGCCGTCGGCAGCGGAATCAGGATCGACGCGCGCCCCGACGCGGTCAGCTCCGCGAGCGTGGTCGCGCCGGCCCGGCAGACGACGAGATCGGCCTCCTTCATCTCGCGGTCGATGGCGTACAGAAACGGCTCGACGCGGGCCTGGAGTCCCGCGCGCGCGTAACCGTCGCGGACCATCTCCAGATCCCGTTCGCCGGTCTGATGCGTAACCGCCAGGGCCGGTGCGGCGGCAGCCAGCCGCGGCGCTGCCTCCACCATGGCCATGTTGATCGCGTGCGCGCCCTGAGAGCCGCCAAAGACTAGGACCCGAGCCGCGCCCTGTTCATCAGGACCACGCGGCGAACCGTGTTCGTCATGCACGCCTCCGAGAAATTCCGGACGCACCGGATTGCCCGCCACAAACGCCCTCCCCGCAAAGAACCTCGCACTCTCCTCGTAGGTCACCGCCGCCGCCTTCACGAACCGCGCGAGCAGGCGATTAGTCACCCCCGGCATCGCGTTCTGTTCCATGAGCAGCGTCGGAATCCCGCGGAGCGCCGCGAGGAGCACGACCGGCCCGGAGCTGTAGCCGCCGACGCCGATCACGATCGACGGCCGCCGACGCGAGAGCACGCGCCACGCGTCGAGCGCGCTCATCGGCAGCAGGCCCACGCCGCGCGCGAGCGAGGCCACCGACTTCCCCTTCAGGCCCGCGCTGCGAATCGTGTCGAGCGTGAAGCCCTCCCTCGGCACGACGCGCGATTCGATGCCCGCCGCCGTGCCCACGAACGTCACCTGCGAACCCGGCGCGCGGGAGACGACCTCGCGGGCGACCGCGATGCCCGGATAAAGGTGCCCGCCCGTCCCGCCGCCCGCGATCAGCAGTGAAATCGCCATCACGCATCGGCCGATTCGTGTTGCGAGATGTTCAACAGCACGCCGGCGCCCAGCAGGTTGATGAGCAGCGACGACCCGCCGAAGCTGACGAGCGGCAGCGGGATCCCTTTGGTCGGCATCAACCCGAGCACCACGCTGATGTTCACCAGCGCCTGCGCCGCGATCATCGTCGTCAGGCCGAGGGCGACGAACGCGCCGAACGTGTCCTCCGCGCGCGCGGAGATGCGGAGCCCCCGCCAGGCGATGACGCAGAAACAGAGGAGGATGGCGGTCGCCCCGACCAGGCCGAGCTCCTCGCCGATCACCGCATAGATGAAGTCGGTGTGCGGCTCCGGGAGGTAGAAGAGCTTCTGCACGCCGCCCATCAGGCCCCGGCCGAAGACGCCGCCGGTGCCGACCGCGACGAGCGACTGGATGATCTGAAAGCCGTCGCCGAGCGGGTCGGCCCACGGGTCCCAGAACGCCAGGAGCCGGCGGCGCCGGTACGGCGCGGCGACGAGGACCAGGTAGATCGCGGGCAGCGCGACCAGCACCAGCCCGACGACATAGCGGTAGTGCAGGCCGGCCGCGAACACCATCACCGCGATGATCACCGCGAGCGATATCGAGGTGCCGAAGTCGGGCTGCAGCAGGATCAGCGTGAAGACGAGGCCGGCGATCAGTCCGATCGGCAGCAGCGAGTACGACAGATCGTCGATGCGGTGCATCCGCCGCTCGAGCATCAGCGCCGTGAAGAACACGCACGCGACCTTCGCCAGCTCCGACGGCTGGATGCCGAGGCCGCCGACGCCGAACCACCGGCGCGTGCCGTTCACCGGCGCGCTGAACAGCACCGCGACCAGCATCAGGACGACGAGCGCGAGCAGGCACCAGATGAACGCCTCGTTGCGGTAGGTGCGGTAATCGAC
>DASQAX010000363.1:0-6367 GCA_035635535.1 Vicinamibacterales bacterium
GCACGGCGAGAAGGTGATCTCCGGCATCGAGCGGATCAGCCGCCCGGGCCGCCGCGTCTATCTCGGCGTGGACGACGTGCCGTCGGTGCTCGGCGGACTCGGCACCAACATCCTGACGACGTCGCGGGGCGTGATGACCGGCCGCGCGGCGCGCCAGGCCGGCGTCGGCGGCGAAGTGCTGTGCAACGTATGGTAGTCGGCAGTCGGCAGCGGGCAGTCGGCAGTGAAGAACACGAAGCAATTCCTGCCCACTGCCCACTGCCTGCTGCCCACTGAGGTTCAGCAATGTCACGAATCGGTAAGAAGCCAATCCCGCTCCCGAACGGCGTCAGCGTCAAGATGGTGTCCGGCAGGGTGGAAGTGCAGGGGCCGAAGGGCAAGGTGAGCCAGTACATTCCGCCCGGCATCACCTTCGCGCAGGACGACGGCACGCTCGTCGCGAAGACGGAGCGCGACGAACCGGCGCTCGGCAAGTTCCACGGCCTGGCGCGCAGCCTCGTCGCCAACGCGGTCACCGGCGTGACGGACGGCTTCAAGAAGGAGCTCGACATCGTCGGCATCGGCTACCGCGCGGAGGTGAAGGGCAAGCAGGTGGTGTTCGCGCTCGGCTACTCGCACCCGATCGTGTTCGACATCCCGAACGGGATTGACATCGCGATCGAGAAGCAGACGCACATCACCGTGACGGGGGTCGATCGCCAGCTGGTCGGACAGGTGGCGGCCAACATCCGCCGGATGCGGAAGCCGGACCCGTACAAGCAGAAGGGCGTCCGCTACACCGGCGAGCAGCTGAAGAAGAAGGTCGGCAAGACCGGAGCGAAATAATGCGGATCAAGACGAAGGACGATCGCCGCGCGCGGATCAAGTACCGCATCCGGAAGCGCGTGCAGGGGACCGAGGCGCGGCCGCGCCTGACGGTGTTCCGCAGCGTCGCGCACATGTACGTGCAGGTGGTCGACGACATGAGCGGTCGCACGATCGCGTCGGCCTCGACGGTCGAGCCGACGGTGAAGGGCGCGCTGAAGAAGGACGATCGCGGCGGCAACATCGCCGGCGCGAAGGCGATCGGCAAGACCATCGCCGAGCGCCTGATCGAAAAGGGCGTCAAGCGCGTCGTGTTCGACCGCAACGGGTTCCTCTATCACGGGCGCGTCAAGGCCGTTGCGGACGCCGCGCGCGAAGCAGGGTTGGAGTTCTAACATGGCTCAGATGAATCGCAATCGCGAGAAGGTCGACGCGTCGCAGCTGGAGATCAAGGACACCGTCGTCTCGATCAACCGGGTGACGAAGGTCGTCAAGGGCGGCAAGAACCTGAGCTTCAGCGCGCTGGTCGTCGTCGGCGACGGCCACGGCGTGGTCGGCTTCGGCGTCGGCAAGGCGAAGGAAGTGCCGTCGGCGATCAAGAAGGGGATCGAGGCCGCGAAGAAGGGCCTCATTCGGGTGCCGCTCAGGGGCACGACGATTCCGCACCAGGTCATCGGCAAGTTCGGGTCGGGCAGCGTGCTGCTGAAGCCGGCCCCGGAAGGCACGGGCCTCATCGCGGGCGGCGCGGTCCGCGCGGTCGTCGAGTCGTGCGGCATCCAGAACGTGCTCACCAAGTCACTGGGATCCGCGAACCCGCACAACGTGGTCCGGGCGACGTTCCAGGGGCTGATGGAGCTGAAGGATCCCGCGCTCGTGGCGCGGTATCGCGGCAAGGAAGAAGCGGAGCTCGTCGGAGCATAACGATGGCCACCACGAAGAAGAGCGGGCCGACGGCGGCCGCGAAAACGCTGAAGATTACGCTCCTGCGGAGCCCGATCGGGTTCAACCGGACGCAAGGGAAGACCGTGGAGGGGATGGGGCTGCGCCGCATCCGCCACACGGTGGAACTGCCCGATACGCCCGAGACACGTGGGATGATCTTAAAGGTCCGGCATCTCGTCGAGGTGGCGGAGTAGTGGAGGGCGGGTCCTTTCGGACCCGCCAGAGGAAAATGGATCAAAGCACGCTCAAACCAGCCGCGGGATCGAAGCACTCGAAGAAGCGCGTCGGCCGCGGGCACGGCACCGGCCAGGGCACGCAGGCGGGCCGCGGGCACAAGGGCGCACAGTCGCGCTCCGGCTACAAGTTCAAGCGCGGCTTCGAAGGCGGGCAGATGCCGCTGCATCGGCGCGTGCCGAAGCGCGGCTTCCACAACCCGTTCCGCACGGAGTACGTCGTGGTCAACCTCGACACGCTCGCCGAGCGGTTCGACGCCGACACCGTCGTCACGCCGGAGCTGCTGCGCGAGCGCGGCGTCGTGCGCCGCGGCGGGCAGATCAAGGTGCTGGCGCGTGGCGACATCTCGAAGAAGCTGACCGTGCGGGCGCACAAGTTCAGCGGCAAGGCGGCGGAGAAGATTGCGGCGGCCGGTGGCGCCGCGGAGGTGGTTGGCAGGGCGTAAAGCCCCGCCTGTCCCGTGTGGAGGGGCGCCCCGTTACGGGACGCCAGATGGGTCGTAAGCGATGGACAACAACCCGCTCAAGAATCTGTGGCAGGTCACCGACCTGCGGAACCGCGTGCTCTTCACGCTGGCAATGCTGGGCGTGTATCGCGTCGGGAACCACATCCCGACGCCCGGCGTGAACCAGACCGCGCTGGCGCTGCTCGCCGACGCGCAGAAGAACACGATGTTCGGCCTCTACGACATGTTCTCCGGCGGCAACCTGTCGAAGGTCACGATCTTCGCGCTGGGCATCATGCCCTACATCAGCTCGTCGATCATCCTCCAGTTGCTGACCGTCGTCTGGCCGTACCTCGAGCGGCTGTCGCGCGAGGGCGAGCTCGGGCGCCGCAAGATCACGCAGTACACGCGGTACCTGACCGGCGTGCTCGCCATCGTGCAGGCGATGAGCATCGCGATTTTCCTCGAACGGCAGACGAATCTTCCCGGCGGGCTTCCGCTCGTCTACAACCCGGGGTGGGGCTTCCGGCTGCTGTGCGTGCTCACGCTGACGACCGGCACCATCTTCATCATGTGGCTCGGCGAGCAGATCACCGAGCGCGGCGTCGGCAACGGCATGTCGCTGCTGATCTTCGCGGGCATCATCGTCGGCTTCCCGCGCGGCATCCTGCAGACGTTCGACCAGATGCAGACCGGTTCGATCAGCCTGTTCCGCATCTTCTTCCTGCTGGTGATGATGGTGGCGGTGATTGCCGCGATCATCTTCGTCGAGCGGGGCCACCGGCGGATTGTCGTCCAGTACGCCAAGCGCGTCGTCGGTCGGCGCCAGTACGGCGGCTCGAGCACGCACATCCCGCTGAAGGTGAACACGGGCGGCGTCATCCCCGTCATCTTCGCCTCGTCCATCCTCGCCTTCCCGGCGACGCTGGCGACGATGTTCCAGGCGGGTGGATGGGGGCGCGCGATCGTCGATCAGCTCGCCTACGGCATGCCGCTCTACAACCTGCTCTACATCGTCGGCATCATCTTCTTCGCGTACTTCTACACCGCGATCATCTTCAACCCGGATGACGTGGCGGAGAACATGCGGAAGTACGGCGGGTTCATCCCCGGCATCCGCCCCGGCAAGCGGACGGCGGAGTACATCGACACGATCCTGGCGCGCATTACCCTCGTGGGCGCCTTCTATCTCGCGGCGGTCGCGATTCTGCCGGAGTTCCTGATCACCGGGTTCAAGGTCGCGCCGATTCCGTTCATCGGCGACCGGCTCGACGCAGCGCTCCCCCAGTGGTTCACGCAGGGTCTCGGCGTGACGTTTTACTTCGGCGGCACGACACTGCTGATCGTCGTCGGCGTGGCGATGGACACGGTGCAGCAGGTCGAGTCGCAGCTCATCATGCGCCACTACGACGGCTTCATGAAGAAAACGCGCATCCGAGGTCGACGAGGGTAAGACGGACCGGGCCCGGCACGGGGTTCCGATTCGCCGAAGGGCGTGCGAGGGAGACGACCCAAGTGACGCTGAACGTGATCATGATGGGGCCGCCGGGCGCGGGCAAGGGCACACAGGCCGGCCGCTTCGCTCGCGAGCGGGGGCTGTTGAAGATCTCGACGGGCGACATCCTGCGAGACGGGATCAAGGCGCAGCTTCCCGTCGCGCTGAAGGCCAAGGAGCTGATGGACCGCGGCGAGCTCGTTGACGACGCGACGATGATCGCGATCGTGCGCGAGCGGCTGATGCGGCCCGACGCGCAGCTGGGGTTCGTGCTCGACGGGTTTCCGCGCACCGTGGCGCAGGCCGAAGCACTCGACCGCATCGTGACCGAGCGGAATAACGGGCCGCTCGTGATCGTGGACGTCCGCGTCCGGGAGCGCGAGCTGATACGGCGCCTGGCGGGACGGTTGATCTGCGAGAAGTGCGGCGCCAACGCCGAGCCCGCGCAGGAAGGCGCCGCGACGGCCACCGCGTGCGCCAGGTGCGGCGGCCGGCTGGTGCAGCGCGCGGACGACAACGAGCAGGTCGTGCGGGAGCGCCTGAAGGTGTACGAGCGGGCGACCAAGCCGCTCGTGGAGTTCTACCGGGGCCGGCCGACGTTCCGCATCGTCAACGGGGCGCAGCCGCAGGAGCGGGTCGCGCACGAGCTCGACACGGTGATTGACGACGCGGCGCTGGTTGGCGCCAAGCAGGGAACGCCGGCGTCGGTGAAGGCGATCGCGTCGGGGAAAGCAGCGCAGGCATGATCGTCTGCCGGTCACGCGCGGAAATCGAGAAGCTGCGCCGGGTGAACCAGCTCGTCGCGCAGGTCCTCGCGGAGCTTCGCCAGATGGCGGCCCCGGGCGTGACGACGGCGGACATCGACCGGGTGGCGGAGCAGCGGGTCCGGGCGGCGGGCGCGGAGCCGGCATTCAAGGGGTATCACGGCTATCCCGCGACGGTGTGCGCGTCGGCGAACGAACAAGTCGTCCACGGGATCCCGTCGAAGCGTCCGCTCGTCGAAGGAGACATCCTCTCCATCGACATGGGCGCCAGGCTCGACGGGTTCTTCGGCGACTGCGCCGTGACCGTCCCGGTGGGCGCCGTCGCGCCGCCGACGGCCGCGCTGCTGCGGGTGACCGAGGAGGCGCTGTTCCACGGGATCGAGGCCGTGAAGCCGGGCGCGCGGGTGTCGGACATCGGCGCCGCGGTCCAGCAGCACGTCGAGGCGCACGGGTTTTCGGTCGTGCGCGAGTTCGTCGGCCACGGGATCGGCACGTCGCTCCACGAGGAGCCGCAGATCGCGAACTACGGGCCCGGCGGACGCGGGCCGAGGCTGGCGGAAGGGATGGTGCTCGCCATCGAGCCGATGGTGAACGCGGGCAAGCCGGCGGTGAAGGTGCTCTCGGACGGCTGGACGGCGGTGACGCGCGACGGGAGCCTCTCGGCGCATTTCGAGCACACGGTGGTCGTGACCGTCGAGGGGTGCGAGATTCTCACGCTGCTGCCTGCGGAGGCGGGCCGCGCGAAACAGCTGCTCTCGGTGTGACCGGGGGCAGTCGGACGGTCGAAGGGGTCGTCCGGGCGCAGCTGCCGAGCGGCCTGTACGAGGTGGACGTCGAGGCGCACCGCATCACGGCGCACATCGGCGGCGGACCCGGGCGGAATTTCGTTCGACTGCTGGTCGGCGACCGGGTGCTTGTGGAGCTGACCGCGCGGGATCTGGGGCGCGGACGGATACTGAGGAAGGCGTAGGGGCGAGGAGTGACACCGTGAAGGTACGAGCGTCAGTCAAACGGATTTGCGACAAGTGCAAGATCGTGCGCCGCCGCGGCGTGGTGCGCGTGATCTGCACGAACGCGAAGCACAAGCAGAGGCAGGGGTAATCGGATGGCGCGAATTGCAGGCGTGGATCTGCCGCGGACCAAGCGGGTCGAGATCGGCCTTACCTACATCTACGGCATCGGGCGGAAGCGCTCGAACGACGTGCTGAGCGCGGCGGGCGTGAGCGCCGACATCCGCGTGAAGGACCTGTCCGAGGACGACGTCCGGAAGATCAGCCGGGTGCTCGAGGAACAGGGCGGCGTGGAAGGCGATCTCCGCAAGGAGATCTCGATGAACATCAAGCGGCTGATGGAGATCGGCTGCTATCGGGGCCTGCGGCACCGGCGCAACCTGCCGGCGCGCGGCCAGCGGACGCGCACCAACGCGCGCACGCGGAAGGGCCCGCGCAAGGGCGCCATCGCCAAGAAGAAGACGGTTTAACACATGGCTAAAGTTCAAGACGCAACAGCGCCGCCCGAAAAGGGCAAGGGCGAAGGCGGAAAAAAGCCGGCGCGCAAGACGTTCAAGAAGCGCGGCGAGAAGCGCGTCGTCCATCACGGCTATGTGCACATCCACGCCTCGTTCAACAACACGCACATCACGATCACCGACACCGAGGGGAACGTGATTGCCTGGTCGAGCGC
>DASQAX010000364.1:0-12714 GCA_035635535.1 Vicinamibacterales bacterium
GAGCGAAGGTTGGAGCGGGAGACGGGGATCGAACCCGCGACCAACAGCTTGGAAGGCTGTGACTCTACCACTGAGTTACTCCCGCCTTCGCGCTCACCGCGCGGCTTCGCTCGCGCTCATCGCCTCCGCCTTCGCGCTACGGCGGACAAGTCGGCAGACAGGCCCGTCTCGCGTCGCTCAACCCTTTCCACTCGCCCCTCGACCACTGGCTTGCCAACCGAAGCTCGCGCGACCGTGGTCAAGCGCGAGCGAAGGTTGGTGGGGAGGGGAGGGTTCGAACCTCCGTAGCCCGTTGGGCGGCAGGTTTACAGCCTGCTGCGATTGACCGCTCCGCCACCTCCCCGTGATCTCAATCACTACAGGCCTCAGCGTTCGGACCTCAGGCCTCGTTTAGTTCAAGTGGCTCTCGGACCCGAAGCCTCCGCCATGGGCCCTTCTTAGATGTTTGGAGTCCGTGCGATCGGCGCGTTCCTGGAGACCCTTTTCGAAGCATGAATTCGGGGAACGGCGGCGGGCGGGGCTCACTTCGGTGGAGCTGGCGGAGGGATTTGAACCCCCGACCGGCTGATTACAAATCAGCTGCTCTACCGGACTGAGCTACGCCAGCCAGACAAAGAGCGAATTATAGCACTTCCCGTGCCACGACACCCACAAGGGGTCTGTGTCAATCACGTCCGAATCTCATCCGTGGACCGTCCTTATTCCCCGCTTTTCAGGCTTCTCTGACGGACGGCCTCGAACAACACAATCCCTGCCGCGACCGAGACGTTCAGGCTGGAAACGTGGCCGCGCATTGGAATCGACGCGAGGCGGTCGCAGCGTTCACGAACCAGACGCCGCAACCCGGCCCCCTCGGCGCCGAGGACCACCGCGGTCGGCAGCGTGTAATCGATGGTCTCGTACGACGCCGCCGCCTCGCCGGCCAGGCCGACGGTCCAGACCCCGCCGTCCTTCAACTCCTCGACTGCGCGCGCGATGTTGACCACTTCAGCGATCTTCACGTGCGCCAGCGCGCCCGCCGATGCTTTCGCCGCCGCGCCGTCACGTGCCGCCGACCGCCTGCTCTGGACGACGACGCCGTCAACGCCCGCCGCATCCGCCGTCCTCAGGATCGCGCCGAGGTTGTGCGGATCCTCGACGCCGTCGAGCACGACGACGAGCGCCGGGCCTATCGCGCCGCGCACGATCTCGTCGATGCTGTGGTCGTCGGCCTTCTCGACCTCGGCGACGACCCCCTGGTGCACGCCGCGACGCGACTCGCGTTCGAGCGCGTCCGCGGGCACGCGCCTGACGCGCACGCCGCGCTCGCCCGCGAGCGCGAGCAACTGTTTCAGTCGGTCGTCGGCGCGATCACCGACGCGAAGCTCCTTCACGCGCCCGGCACGCAGGGCCTCGATGACCGGATTGATCCCGTAAATGATCACGCGTTGGCGACCGGTTTCTCGAGCTCGAGCAGGAACGCGGCGGCGCGGTCCGCGGCGCTGGACACCGCGCGCACCTCGGCGTTGCGGATGGCCGCGCCCTGTTCGATCAGCGGCACCGCGATGTCGAGCTCGAGACCCTCCGGCTCGCCCGTGAGCGCGAGGCGAATCGGATGAAACAACCCTTTCCCCCGGGCGCCGGTCCTTTCCCGGACGCGACCCGCCAGCGCGCGGAACGTCTCCTTGTCGGTCAGCGGTCCTGCCGTCGCGAGCTCGCTGGCAAGCGCGGCGATCACGGCGCGCGCATCGGTCGCCTCCGCGCGAATCGCGGGGTCGGCCAGCGACGCCTCCGCCGAGTAGTCGAACAGGAAATGCAGGCGCCCCGGGACCTGGTCGAGGCGGTCAACCGACTGCGCCGCGGTGCCGACCGCCTTCGCAAGAAAGTCGAGCGCTTTCGGATCCCGCCCTTCCCGGCCGATCCACCCCTGCTGCCGCAGAAACGGCAGCGCCAGCTCCACGAGCCGTTCCGGCGCCGCGATCTTCAAGTAGTGCCGGTTCACCCACGCGAGCTTCTCCGGATCGAACACGCCGGGGCTCTTCCCGACGTCCTCGATGCGAAACCGCGTGGCGAGCTCCCCGAGCGGAAGCAGCTCCTGGTGCTCGCCCGGCGACCAGCCAATCAGCGCCAGGTAATTCGCCAGCGCCTCCGGCAGGTAGCCGCGCTCGCGGAACTCGCCGACCGACGTCGCGCCGTGGCGTTTCGACAGCTTCGCGTGATCGGGCCCGAGCACCATCGACACGTGACCGAACCGCGGCGGCTTCCAGCCGAACGCCTCGTACAACAGCAGCTGCCGCGGCGTGTTCGAGATGTGATCCTCGCCGCGAATCACATGACTGATCTCCATCAGCGCATCGTCGATGACCACGGCGAAGTTGTAGGCGGGGACACCATCGGAGCGCAGCATCACGAAATCGCCAATGACGTCCGTGGTGAACGCGACGCGGCCGCGGACCAGGTCCTCCCACCCGACCTCGCGGTCGCCGTCGGGCACACGGAAGCGGACGGTGGCGGGCTCTCCGCCTTCGACGCGCCTGCGCGCCTCCTCGCGCGGGATGTTCCGGCACCGGCCGACGTACTTGGGGGGCTGCATGTTCCGCAGCGCCTGATAACGGTCCATCTCGAGCTGCTCCTCCGAGCAGAAGCAGTGGTACGCCTGCCCCTTCGACATCAGCTCGACGGCGTGCGCGCGATAGATGTGCAGCCGCTCGGACTGCCGATACGGACCGTGCGCGCCGCCGGCGTCCGCCCCCTCGTCCCAGTTCAGCCCGAGCCAGCGCAGGTCGTCGATCGCCGATCCCTCGGCCTCCTTCGTCGAGCGCGCGAAGTCGGTGTCCTCGATGCGCAGCACGAACGTCGCGCCGGCGCCGCGCGCCATCAGCCAGTTGAACAGCGCCGTGCGCGCGTTGCCGACGTGGATCTGTCCCGTCGGACTCGGCGCAAACCTAAGACGCATGGTGAATCAGGGCGACCGCGTGAACCGCAATCGCCTCGCCGGCACCCGTGGAATCGACGCCTTCGTTCGTCTTCCCTTTGACGCTCACCTGGTCCATGTCGATCCCGAGCGCGCAGGCCAGGCTCGCGCGCATCGAATCCACGTACGGGGACAGCTTCGGCCGCTGCGCGATGACGATGACGTCGACGTTGGCGACGCCGAAGCCGGCCGCCTTCACGATGGCGACCGCGCGCTTCAACAGGTCGACGCTGTCGGCCCCCTTCCAGGCGGGATCGGTGTCGGGGAAGTGGCGGCCGATGTCGCCCGCCGATGCGGCGCCGAGGATCGCATCGGTGACGGCGTGGCAGACCACGTCTGCATCCGAATGCCCGTCGAGCCCCTTGTCGAACGGGATGGAGACGCCGCCGAGCACCAGCGGCCGGCCCGCGACGAGCCGATGCAGGTCGTATCCGTTCCCGATGCGGATGGCCGCCGCCCCGCCCTTGCGGGCCAGCAGGCGCTCGGCCATGTCCAGATCGTCGGGCGTCGTGATCTTCAGGTTGCGGGCGTCGCCCTCGACCAGGTGCACGTGATGCCCCGCCTGCTCCGCCAGCGTTGCCTCGTCGGTGGCGTCGGCCGCGGTCGAGGCGAGCGAGAGCGCATCGCGGAGCACGCCGACGCGGAACGCCTGCGGCGTCTGCGCGAGGAAGATCTCGCCGCGCGGCAGCGTGCCGCGAATCGTCCGCGACGCGTCGCCGCGCTTCACCGTGTCCCTGGCCTCGAGCGCCGCAATCGCGGCGCCATGCTCGATCGCCGCCGCCACCGTGCGCTCGATCAGCGAGGGCGAGACGAGCGGCCGCGCGGCATCGTGAATGACGATCACCTGCGAGCTCGGCGCCACGGCCGCGAACGCGTTCGCGACCGAGTCCTGCCTGCGCTCGCCGCCCTCGACGACGATCGTGTCGTCGAGATACGCGGGTGGGTTCGCGGCCAGCTCCGACGGAAGCGCGACGACGACCTCGTCGAAGGGATACCCGGTGAGGAACGTATCGACGGTGCGCTTGAGGATGGGGACGCCGGCGAGCAACTCGAACTGCTTGGGCTGCGCGCCGCCAAACCGGGAACCGCGGCCGCCCGCGGCGATGATGGCAGAAACGTGCACGAATTCGATTCTAGCCCGTTGGCCCACCACCCACTACAACAGCCGCGCCGCTTCCAGGCAGCCCGTGTACTGCCGCATCCGCTCCGACGTCACGTCCATCACGCGCGTCAACCGCGCGGCGTCCACCTCGCGCGGCGCGAACACCACGAGCAGCCCGCGCGTCGTGGCGGTCGTCACCATCGTCCTCGCGGAATCGGACGTCGGGTTGCCGAAGGGACCCGCGGCATCGACGAGCGCGATGCGGCCGCCGACGTGCACGTCGTCCTTGCGGATGCCCGGGTACGACTCGCCCTCGCGTCCAATCCGCAGCGTGACGTCGCCCTCGATGTGCGCCGCGTCGTACAGGCCGTACGGCAGCTGGAACTCGAACGAGCACCAGTTGCAGACGTCCACCATCGAGTTGATGCGCGGCAGCGTGTCGCCCTTGCGGACGCGCCGCAGCAGCGCCTCCGACGACGGGCGCGTCTTGGTCGGGTCGATCCCCACGCGCTTGTACATCGTCCGCACCGCGGTCGTCTCCACGGGAGGGTTGATGCGGACGGCGGCTTCGGCGGCGGCAAGCGGGGCGTCCATCCGATGATCGTGTTCGGCGACGGTCGCGCCCTCGAACCAGAGCACGCCGGGCCGGACGATCGACGCGAGCGCGGGGTCGAGCGTGAAGGTCATGCGGCGGGCGCCGCGATGTCGGACTCGGCGGCGGGCGCGACGATCTCGCGGACGCGTGCGGCAAACGCCCTCGCGGCGCGCGGATTGCCCGAGAGCCCTGTCGTGTCGATCGGCTCGTGGACGATCAGCTTCACGCGGCCAGGAGAGGTCGCGAGCCGGCCCTTCGACATCACGTGCCGGCTGCCGACGATCGCGATGGGCACGACCGGCAGCCCTGCCTCGAGCGCGAGGTAGAAGCTGCCGCCCTTGAACGGCGCGACGCGCCCGTCGCGGCTGCGTGTCCCCTCCGGAAAGACGATCAGCGACAGCCCGTCCTTCATCAGCCTCGAGGCGCGGCCGAAGATGGCCGCGCGATCGGGATGCCGGCGATCGACGAGGATGTGCCCCGCCCGCCGCAGGTGCCATCCGAGGAACGGAAAGCGTCCGAGCGATGCCTTCGCGATGATCCGAATCTGGTAGGGCAGCGACCAGAAGACGATCGGAATGTCGTAGATGCTCTGGTGGTTCGCGACGAAGACGTACGCGCGTTCGCGGTCGAGCCGCTCGAGACCGCTGACCTCTACGCGCACGCCTGTCGTCACGAGAATCAGGCGCGACCACGTCCGCGCGCACCAGTGCGCGAAGCGGCCGCTGCGCTCGAAGAGGCTGGAGCCGATCGACAGCGTCCCGAGTACGACGGTGTACACGGTGATGGCGGGAATCAGGTAAAAGACCGTCCGCCACCAGTGATACGGGGGAATGCGGAAAATTGCATTACCTCGCGGCCGTCACTTGCCCGCGGCCGCGGCCGAAGGAGGCATCTGCGCGCGCGTGCGCCGCACCGGCTCGCCCTCGGGCGCGGCAGCCGGCGCCGCGGACGTCGAGGGCGTGGCCTGCGCCGCCGTCGCCGGATCGATGAACCGCCCGAAGATCATCTTCCCCGCGGTCGTCTGCAGCACGCTCGTGACGACGACGTCGATGGTCTTGCCGATCATCTTGCGCGCGTTGTCCACGACGACCATCGTCCCGTCGTCCAGGTACGCGACGCCCTGGTTGTATTCCTTCCCTTCCTTCAGGATGAAGACCTTCATGAGCTCGCCGGGCAGGACCACGGGCTTGAGCGAGTTGGCCAGCTCGTTGATGTTGAGCACCGCGACCCCGCGCAGCTGCGCCACCTTGTTCAGGTTGAAGTCGTTGGTGACGATCTTTCCCTCGAGCGTGCGCGCGAGCTCGATCAGCTTCAGGTCGACTTCCTTGATGTCGGGAAAATCGACGTCCGAGATCGTGACGTCCACGCCGGCCATCTTCTGAATCTTCTGGAGGATGTCGAGGCCGCGGCGCCCGCGGTTGCGCTTCATCGAGTCCGACGAGTCGGCGACAAACTGCAGCTCCTTCAGCACGAACTGCGGGATGACGAGCGTGCCGTCCATGAAGCCGGTCTCGCAGATGTCGGCGATGCGGCCGTCGATGATGACGCTCGTGTCGAGGACGCGGTAGCGGCGGCGTGGTCCCGTGTTGCGGAACAGGCTGACGATGCGCTCGGGCTCGAGCCATTCGGCGTTGCGCGCACCCATCACCAGCCCGAGGTACGGCAGGCCGAGCAGAATGAGGCTGTGCAGGAAGACGACGCGGTGGTCGTTGACGTCGGCCCAGTAGAGCGCCGCCCCGATGGTCTTCGCCGCGCCGAGGCCGACGGCCCCCCCGAGGAGGCTCCCCAGCATGTGGGTCATTGCAATGTGCTGGAGGCGCTGCTCGAGGAAGATGACGAGCGTGCCGAGCCCGACGCCGAAGCCGAGGCTGGGAATGGGTTCGTCCCCGAGCGGCTGCAGCTGGTACGCCGAATAGCCGACCGCCAGGATGAATAAGAGCCGCGCGATGATGGACCAGACCATGGCGTGTCCCCCCGGGTTTATGACCGAATCACACAGAGCGCTATAAGTGGATGAACCTTAGAGCGGTCCGGGGGTGAAAATCAAGCGATCAGCTCGTCGAGCGCCTCCCCTACGGTCCGGACGCCGATTAACTGGCAATCCTTTGACTCCGAAGGGTCCAGGTTAGCCGTCGGCAGGACGATTCGGGTAAATCCCATCTGGACGGCCTCGCGAATCCGAAGGGGGGCCTGTGGAATACCCCGGATTTCCCCGCTCAACCCCACTTCCCCGAACACGGCCGTGGAGGGCGAAAGGCCGCGGTTGCGGACGCTCGAAGCGACCGCCGCGACAACGCTCAGGTCGGCCGCCGGCTCTTCGATGCTCATACCGCCTGCAATATTCACGTACACATCGTCGCCGGCCAGGCTCAGGCCTGCACGTTTTTCGAGGACCGCCAGCAGGAGCGCGAGCCGGTTCTGGTCGATGCCGATCGCCATCCGCCTCGCGTTGCCGTAGGTGCTGGTGCTGACGAGCGCCTGCACCTCGACCAGGATGGGCCGCGACCCCTCGACGCAGCAGAGCACCGCGGACCCCGGCGTCCCCGATGCCCGTTCGGAGAGAAACAACCGCGAAGGGTTGGCAACCGGGCGCAGGCCGGTGCCGGTCATCTCGAACACGCCGAGCTCGCTCACCGCGCCGAAGCGGTTCTTGATGGCGCGGACGACGCGATGGGAGTGGTGGCGCTCCCCCTCGAAGTAGAGCACGGTGTCCACGACGTGCTCGAGCGCCTTCGGCCCGGCGAGGTTGCCGTCCTTCGTCACGTGGCCGACGAGGACGGTCGGGATGTTCTGGCCCTTGGCGGCAAAGAGGAACTGCGTCGCGGCCTCGCGCACCTGCCCGATGCTGCCGGGGGCCGACTGGAACTTGATCGAGAAGACGGTCTGGATGGAGTCGATGACGACGAGCGCAGGCTTGAGGCGCGCCATCTCCTCCAGGATCCGTTCGATGCAGGTCTCGGACAGCAGATACAGCGGCGCGGCGCCGACGCCGAGCCGGTCGCCGCGGCTCTTGATCTGATGTTCGGATTCCTCGCCGGACGCGTAAAGGACGGGACCGACGGCGTTCGCGAAGTGCGCCGCCGCCTGCAGCAGCAGCGTGGACTTGCCGATGCCCGGCTCGCCGCCGAGCAGGATGAGCGAACCGGGGACGATGCCGCCGCCGAGCACGCGGTCGAACTCGCTGATGCCCGAGGAGAGGCGAACGGCGTTGGCGGTTTCGACGTCGGCGTACAGCTTCGCAGACCCCGATGCGCCAAGCTGCGAGTAGCGGTTACCCGCCGCCGCCCCGCCCGCGGGTTCCTGCGACAGGCGCTCCTCGACGAGCGAGTTCCACGCGCCGCAGTCGTTGCAGCGGCCCGCCCACTTCGGGGCCTGCGCGCCGCACTCCTGGCAGACGAACACGACTTTGGGTGGCTTCACGGAGATTTTTTGATTTGGGATTTGGGTTTTGGGATTTGGGATTTATTCATACTGACGTTCAATTCGCGAGCCGATCCGGCAGACGACCTCGTAGGGGATCGTCCCGATGGCGGCCGCCATCTCGCGCGCGTCGATCTGCTGCCACGATTCGCTGCCCTGCCGGCCGATGATGACCACCTCATCTCCCGGCGACACCTCGTCGAGGCCCGTGACGTCCACCATCATCATGTCCATCGATACCGCGCCGACGATCGGCACGCGGCGGCCGCGGATGAGCACGTGGCACCGGCCCGAGACGCGGAGGTCGATGCCGTCAGCGTAGCCGGCGGGAATGACGGCAGTGGTCACGGGCGTGTCCGCCGTGAAGCGAAGGCCGTATCCGACGCCTTCACCCGGCCGAATCCCCTTGACCGCGACGACGCGGCTCGTGAGCGACATCACCGGCGTCAGCGGAATCGTCGAGGCCAGCGGCGGCGGCACGATGCCGTACAAGAGCAGGCCAGGGCGGACGAAGTCATACCACACGCGGGAATCACGGAGAGTAGCCGCGCTGTTCGCCGCGTGGATTGAGCGGGGCGGACCCTGTGGGTCCGCGATCGCATCAATGGTCTTCAGCGCCGCCTCGAAATTCGTCCGCTGCTGGTCGAAGAACGGTGTCTCAGGCTCATCGGCCGTCGCGAAGTGGGTGTAGATCGCCTCGAGCCTGAGGTTCGGGCTCGCGAGCACCTCCGGCAGCGTCCGCCGCAGGTTGTCGTGGCGGAAGCCGAGGCGGTTCATCCCGGTGTCGATCTTCAGGTGATAACCGAGCGTCGTCCTGTGCTTCGCCGCAGCCTGCTGGACGGCGCGCGCGGCCGACGGGGTCGAGATGGTCGGCGTCAGCGAGAACTCGAACAGGCCGTCGAGATCGCTGACGCTCAGCGCGCCGAAGATCAGGACTGGCGCGCGCACGCCGGCGCGCCGCAGCACGACCGCCTCCTCGATGTCGGCGCACGCGAGCAGGTCCGCGCCCGCTGCTTCGAGCGCCAGCGCGACACGCTCCGAGCCGTGGCCGTACGCGTTCGCCTTGACGACGGCAATCACTTTGGGGGTGTGGGGCGAACCCTGTCGGGTTCGCCCGGGCGGGCCTGACAAGGCCCGCCCCACTTCCAGGAATTGGTGTATCGCTCTGAAATTGGCCTGCAGCGCCGCCAGATCGACGTGCGCGACCGTGCTTCGAATCACGGCTGCCGTGGGATTTGGGATTTGGAGCTTGGGATGTGGGATTTCGCCATCTCGCCGTCAGGCTCCAGCGGCCAGGCTGGCAAATCTCGTCTGCTCGCGGAGGAACGCGAGCCGGACGATGCCCGTCGGGCCGTTGCGCTGCTTGGCGAGGATCAGTTCCGCGGTGCCGGCGTCCGGGTTGTTCGGGTCGCGGTTGTATGCGTCATCGCGGTAGATGAGGATGACGACGTCGGCGTCCTGCTCGAGGGCGCCCGATTCGCGAAGGTCGGAGAGCTGCGGACGATGGTCCGAGCGCGACTCCGGCGCGCGCGACAGCTGCGACAACACCACGATGGGGACGTTCAATTCCTTCGCGAGGCCTTTCATCGAACGCGAGATCGACGCCAGCTCCAGCGTGCGGTTCTCGTAGCGCCCGCGCGCGCTCATCAGCTGGATGTAGTCCACGACGAGCAGGCTGAGGCCGTGCTCCGACTGAAGGCGGCGCGACTTGGCGCGCATCTCCAGCACGCCGACGTTCGCGGTGTCGTCGATGAAGAGGCCCATGCTGCTCAGCCGCTCGAGCGCCTGCGAAATGCGCCCGTAGTCGCGCTCGGCGATGTGCCCGCTCATCAGGCGGTGGCTGTCGATCTGCGCTTCGGACGTGAGCAGCCTGATGAAGAGCGACTCCTTCGACATTTCGAGGCTGAAGAACCCGACCACCATCTGCGGCTGGACGGCGACGTGCTGCGCGATGTTCAGCACGAGGCTCGTCTTCCCCATCGACGGCCGCGCCGCGATGATGATCAGGTCGCCGCCCTGGAAGCCGCGCGTCATCTCGTCGAGATCGACGAAGCCGGTGGGAACGCCGGTGACGAGCCGCTTGTGCTCGAACAGCTGCTCGATCTTCGGGAAGCTCTCGTTGACGAGCGTCCGCATCGGCACGAAGCCGGCCTTCAGCCGGTCGTCAGCCACCGCGAAGATCAGGCTCTCCGCCTCGTCGAGAATGAGGTCCGATTCCTGCTCCGCCTCGTACGCGTTGGCGACGATCTTGTTCGCCGCGTAGATCAGGTTCCGCAGCGTTGCCTTTTCCTTGACGATCCTCGCGTAGTACTCGACGTTGGTCGCTCGCGGCACGCCGTCCACGAGCGACGCGACGTACGCCGGGCCGCCGGCGGCGTCCAGCTCGCCGCCGCGCGACAGCTCCTCTTTCAGCGTGATGAAGTCGATCGCGTCGCCCCGCTCACTGAGCGTGACCATGCGATCGAAGATGCGGCGGTGCGCGTCGCGGTAGAAGTCGCGGCTGTCGATCACCTGCGCCGCGGTGTTGAACGCGTCGTTGTGCACGAGGATCGCGCCGAGCACCGAGCGCTCTGCCTCGAGATTATGCGGAAGCGTACGTTCGGCGGTTGCGATCGTGTCGGCCATGGAGGAGCGGCGGGAGGAAGGAAACGGAGTGTAACACGGCGGCTGCTCTGGGACTTGACCTTAAGCTAGAATCATCGCCCTCATGCAGGACCTCACGAGCGGCTCGCTCTCGCGTCACCTGCTCAAGACGTCGAGCTTCATGCTCGTCGCCATGGTGTTCCAGACGCTCTACGTGCTCATCGATCTGTACTGGGTGGGACGTCTTGGCACCGATGCCGTCGCCGCGGTCGCCGTCAGCGGCAACCTGATGTTTGTCGTGCTTGCCGCGACGCAGATGCTGGGCGTCGGCACGACGACGCTGGTCTCGCACGCCGTGGGGCGGAAGGACCACGACACCGCGCGCCTGGTCTTCAATCAATCGCTCGGACTGTCCGCCACGCTCGGCCTGCTCTTTTTCGCGATCGCGGCCGCGCTGACGACGCCTTACGCAAACACGCTCAGCGCCGACGCGGAGACCGCGTCGCTCGCCCGCGATTACCTGCGCTGGTTCGTTCCCGCGCTGGCGCTGCAGTTCCCACTGGTGGCCATGGGCGCCGCGCTGCGCGGCACGGGCAACTTCAAGCCGGGGATGATCGTCCAGAGCGCGACGATCGTCATCAACATCGTCCTCGCGCCGGTGCTGGTCTTCGGCTGGGGCACCGGGGTCGCACTCGGCGTCGCGGGCGCCGCGATTGCCACGCTCGTCGCCATCGTCGTCGGCAACGTCTGGATGACCCTGTACTTCCGGCCGCACGAGTCGTACCTGAAATTCGCGCCGTCGCAGATGCCTCCACGCCGCCACCTCTGGACGGACATGCTGAAGGTCGGCCTGCCGGCGGGCGCGGAATTCGGGTTGATGTCGGTGTATCTCGTGATCATCTACGCCGTGAGCCGCCCCTTCGGCGCGAGCGCGCAGGCGGGCTTCGGCATCGGGATGCGCATCATCCAGGCGTGCTTCATGCCGGTGGTGGCGCTCGGATTCGCGGTGGCGCCGGTGGCGGGACAGAACTTCGGCGCGCGCCGCCCCGAGCGCGTGCGGCAGACGTTCTATGTCGCCGCCGGCATGGCCGCGGCAGGCATGGTGCTGGTCTTTCTCGCGTCGCAATTCGCGGCCGCGGGGATGGTGGGCGTGTTCACGAACGAAGCAGCCGTCGTCGCGGTGGGCGAGGAATACCTGCGCATCGTCTCCTGGAGCTTCATGGCGTCCGGGGTCATCTTCGTGGCGTCGAGCATGTTCCAGGCGATGGGCAACACGATCCCGTCGCTCGTCAGCTCGTTCACGCGCATCGTGGGGACAGCGATCCCGGTCCTGTTCCTCTCGAGGATGCCGGGATTCAGCCTGCGGTGGGTGTGGCTGTTGTCGGCGGTGACGGTCTTCGCGCAGATGGCGCTCAGCCTGCTGCTGCTCCGCCGCGAGTTCCGCCGGCGGCTGACGTTCGCCGCCGACGCTACAGCTTCGCCAGCGCCTCTCTGACCTTTCCGTAATCGGGCTCGTTGCGCGCGTCGTCGAGGATCTCGCGATACGCGATCGTGCCGCTGCGATCGATGACGAACGTCGCGCGCTTCGCGATGTCCTTCAACCCGATCATGTCGGGGTTGACGACGCCGTACTGGCGGATGGCGGTCTTGTTGTAGTCGCTGAGGAGCGGGAAATTGAAATGCTGGGCGTCCGCCCACGCCTTCAACGCGAAGAACGTGTCGGTGCTGATCCCGATCACGTTGGCCGAGACGCGGTTCAGCTCGGCCATCGAATCGCGGAACGCGCACATCTCTTTCGTGCACGTCCCGCTGAATGCGGCGGGGAAAAAGGCCAGGACCACCGGCCCTTTCTTCAGCTCCTCGCTGAGCGTCACGGGCGCGCGGTCCTGGTTGGTGAGCGTGAAATCCGGCGCCTTCGCACCGACGTCGGCGGCCACGTCGATCAGGCGCCGGGCGTCTCGGCGCCCTCTTTGACGACCTTCACCTTCAGCGGCACGGTCACCTCGCGGTGCAGCTTCAGCGGCACGTCGTGCTCGCCGATCGTCTTGATCGCCTCGGGCA
>DASQAX010000365.1:0-5832 GCA_035635535.1 Vicinamibacterales bacterium
ACTTCAGGTGGATCTCGGGGCGGATGCGCTTGAAGCCCCGCAGCAGCTCCGTGTAGTAGCCGAACGGCAGGTGCGGGTTCAGGCCGTTGACGATGTGGAGCTCGGTGAGCGGCTGGTGCGCGCGGCGGCGAAGCTTGTCCCACGCCTGCTCGAGCGACATCGTGTACGCCGCCGCGTCAGACGGCTGGAGCCGCGCGAACGAACAGAACAGGCAGCTGGCAACGCAGACGTTGGTCGGCTCGAGCCGCAGGTTGTAGTTGAAGTACGTCCGCGCGCCGTGGCGCTTTTCGCGATCGCGGTTCGCCAGCGATCCGACCGCGAGGAGATCGGGTGCGCGAAACAGCGCGACGCCGTCCTCGAGCGTCAGGCGCTCGCCGGTGCGCAGCTTCTCGTCGATGTCGGCCAGCCCGGCCGCCTGGATTCGTGAGTTCACGGTCAGCCTGTTCAAAAAATTGTACGTGCTATAGACTCGGTTCACAACCGACTTGGCCTTGGAAACAGGCGGACCTGAAGGTCCGCCTCTACGTTCGACTATCGTGGTTCGACTTTCGTAGAGGCGGACCTTCAGGTCCGCCTGCAGGGGAACCGGGTGAAAAGCCCGGACGGTCCCGCCACTGTAAGCCTCGCCGAAGCGCGCCGACGCACCGCAGGGTGCCACGACGCGCGGAGGCGGGCAAGTCAGGAAACCTGCCCTCGGCTCTTGTCTTGACCGGCGCGCGAGACGCCGGAGGGAGACCGAATGCTGCGCGCCGACGCCGTGTCTTTCGGATACGGCGACAGCGGCTTCCTGCTGTCGGACGCGTCCGTCGCCATCACGCCAGGATCGCTGACCGGGCTGCTCGGCCCCAACGGCTGCGGCAAGACGACGCTGCTGAAGCTGCTCTGCGGCGTGCTGCGTCCGCGGAGCGGCCGCGTGACGCTTGGGGACCGGCCATTGGCGGCGATGACGCGCCGCGACCTCGCCCGGCACATTGCCGTCGTTCCGCAGGAGACCCATCCCGCCTTCGAGTACAGCGTCACGGAAATGGTGCTGATGGGGCGCCACCCGCATCTCGGCATGTTCCAGCTCGAAGGGCCGGCGGACTTCGAGGCTGCGCATGAAGCGCTCGACGCCACCGGGACCGCGCACCTCGGCGCGCGCAACTACATGACGCTCAGCGGCGGCGAGAAGCAGCGCGTGATCATCGCGAGCGCGCTCGCGCAGGCGACCGGGACTCTCCTGCTCGACGAGCCGACGGCGTCGCTCGACCTCGGCTATCAGCTCGAAGTGGCGGCGCTGCTCGCGCGTCTCAACCGGGACCGGAAGGTCACGATGGTGCTCGCGACGCACGACCTGAACCTGGCGGCGTCGCTGTGCGATCGGCTCGTCGTGATGCGAGAGGGGCGCGTCCTCGCGCAGGGGCCGACCAACGACGTGCTGACGGGCGCGATGGTTCGACAGCTGTACGACGTGGATGCCGACGTGCAGTTCCATCAGCGGGCCGGGCACCTGACCGTCGTTCCCGTCGGGCGGTCGACATGATGCCCGCCGCGGCGACAACGCGACGCCCCGCGAGCGGCATCCAGGCGCGCCTGGCGGCGATCGTCCTCGGGTATGGCGCGCTGGCGGCCGCGGTGTGCCTGCTGGCGCCGCTCGTCGGCAGCACGCACATCAGCCTGGCGCGCGCCTTCGACCGCTCGATCCCGTTCGCAGACAACGTGGACGCGCAGATCTTCTTCGTCGCGCGCATGCCGCGCGTCCTCACCGGCGCCGTGGTCGGCGCGACACTCGCGACGGCGGGCGTCGTCATGCAGGCGCTGCTGCGGAATCCGCTCGCGACGCCGTTCACGCTGGGGGTCTCGGCGGGCGCCGCGCTCGGCGCCATCCTCGTCATCACGTTCGGCGCCGGGGTCACCGTCGGCGTGCTGTCGCCGGTGCCGGTGGCAAGCCTCGCGGGAGCGCTGCTCGCGGCGGCGATCGTGTACGCGCTGGCGACCCGGCCCGGACGCACGATGTCGACGGCGGTGCTGCTGCTCGCGGGCGTCACGCTGAACTCGTTCTTCTCCGCGCTCATCCTGTTCGTGCAGTACATGGCGGACTTCACGCAGACCTACCGCACCGTCCGGTGGCTGATGGGCGACCTCGACGTCGGCAGCTTCGAGCCGATCGTCGCGTCGCTGCCGCTCGTCCTGCTCGCGTTCGCGATGTTCGCGGTGCTGCCGCGCTCGCTGAACCTGCTGAGCGTCGGCGCCGACAGCGCCTCCACTCGCGGCGTGGATGTCGCGCGCACGCAGCGGCTCGCGTTCCTCAGCTCGTCGCTCGCCACGAGCGCCGCCGTGTCGCTGGCCGGCCCCATCGGCTTTGTCGGCATCGTCGTGCCGCACCTGGTAAGGCTGATGGTCGGCGTGGATCACCGGCTGGTCCTGCCGGCGTCCGCGCTCTTCGGGGCGGCGTTTCTCGTCGGCTGCGATCTCGTCGCGCGGACGGTGCTGGCGCCCGTCGAAGTGCCGGTCGGCGTCGTCACCGCGATGCTCGGAGGGCCGTTCTTCCTATGGCTGCTCGTCAGAAAGAGCTGATCGCCGCGGTGTGCGTCGCCGCGATGCTGAGTGGGGCGAGCCTTGTCAGGCTCGCCCAGGCGAACCCGACAGAGTTCGCCCCACAGATCCAGAACAATCCCGCGCGGCGAATCGTCTCGCTGGTTCCAAACGTCACCGAAATACTCTTCGCGATCGGCGCGGGTCCCCAGGTCGCCGGCGTCAGCTCCTACGACGACTTCCCTCCCGAAACGAAGGCGCTGCCGCGCGTGGGGGCGCTGCTCGATCCCGACACCGAACGGATCTTTGCGTTGCGGCCGGACCTCGTCATCGTCTACGGCTCGCAAACGGAGCTCGAAGGCCAGTTCGCGCGCGCCGGCATCCGCGTCTACGCGTATCGCCATGCGGGCATCGGCAACGTGCTGCAGACGATTCGCGACGTTGCGCGGCTCGCCGGGCGGACGGCGGACGGCGACCGCGCCGTTCGCGATCTGCAGGCACAGCTCGACATGGTTCGCGCGCGCGTGCGCGGACGGCCGCGGCCGCGGACGATGCTGGTGATCGGCAGGGACACGGGCGCGCTGCGCGGCGTGTACGTCAGCGGCGGCGTCGGCTTTCTCCACGAGCTCCTCGACATCGCGGGGGGAGACGACCTGTTCGCCGACATCAAGCGCGAGTCGGTGCAGCCGTCCAACGAGACGATGATCGTGCGTGCGCCCGACGTGATCGTCGAGCTGTGGCCCGGCAGCCAGCCGTCCGCCGAGACGTTGCAGCGCGAGCGCGCGGTGTGGAACCTGCTCGCGTCGGTCCCTGCCGTGCGCAACAACCGCGTCCACCTGCTGTACGGCGACTACCTGCTGGCTGCCGGTCCGAGGCTCGGGCGCGCGGCGGACACGCTCGCGCGCGCCCTGCATCCGGATGCGTACCCGGTCGCGGACCTGAAGGGTCCGAGCCGTTAACGTGAAGATCCTGCTGTCGTGGAGCTCGGGCAAGGACAGCGCGTGGGCGCTGCACCTGCTCAACCGGCAGCATCCGGGCGCGGTTGCGGGGCTGTTGACGACGGTGAACGAGGCGATGGGGCGGGTTGCGATGCACGGCGTCCGGCGGTCGCTGCTCGAGGCACAGGCGCGCGCGGCGGGGCTGCCGCTGCATGTCGTGCACATCCCGCATCCGTGCGCGAACGAGGTATACGAAGCGCAGATGCGCCTCGCGGTCGCCGACGCGCGGGCGAACGGGTTCACGCACGTCGCGTTCGGCGACTTGTTTCTCGAGGACATCCGTCGCTACCGCGAGGACAAGCTCGCGGGAACCGGGCTCGAGCCGCTCTTTCCCGTCTGGGGCATCCCGACGCGCGAGCTTGCCGAGCAGATGATCGACGGCGGCCTGCGCGCGCGGCTCGCGTGCGTGGATACCCGTCAGCTCGATGCGAGCTTCGCCGGCCGGGAGTTCGATCGCACGCTGCTGCGCGATCTGCCGGCGGCGGTCGACCCGTGTGGCGAGCGCGGCGAATTCCATTCGTGCGTATACGCCGGACCGATGTTCGGCGAGCCGATCGTCATCGAAGCGGGTGCGACTCACGAAGTCGCGCCGTTCGTCTGGTGCGACCTGACGGCAGGGGCTGACCTCGAGGTCGGCCGGCGCGACGGATGAATTACCCATCCCGGATCGTCTGTCTCACGGAGGAGACGACCGAGACGCTCTACCTTCTGGGGGAGGGCAATCGCGTCGTCGGCGTGTCGGGCTACACGGTCAGGCCGCCCGAGGCGCGGCAGAAGCCGCGCGTGTCGGCTTTCATCAACGCGCGGTTCGACAAGATCGAGGCGCTGCGTCCGGACCTCGTGCTCGCGTTTTCAGATCTGCAGGCAGAGATCGCGGCGGAGCTCGCGCGTCGCGGCTACAGCGTCGTGCTGTTCAACCAGCGCAGCGTAGCGGAGATCCTGCAGATGATCCGCATGCTGGGAGGGCTGATCGGCCGCGCCGAAGGGGCGGAGACGCTGGCATCGACGCTCGAAGCGGGCCTCGATCGCATCCGCGAGCAGGCGTCACGGCTCGCACGGCGGCCGCGCGTCTACTTCGAGGAATGGGACGGGCCTCTCATCTCGGGGATCCAGTGGGTCGAAGAGCTGATCGAGATTGCCGGAGGCGAGCCGATCTTTCCCGAGCTGCGCCACGCCAGGCTCGCAAAGGACCGCATCGTCCAGCCGGAGGAAGTCGTCCGCCGGGCGCCGGACATCATCGTCGCGTCGTGGTGCGGCAAGGCGGTGAAGAAGGAGAAGATCGCCTCGCGCGCGGGGTGGGATGCGATGCCGGCCGTGCGGGCGGGCCGCATCCACGAAATCAAGTCCGCGTTGATCCTCCAGCCCGGACCCGCGGCGCTGACTGACGGCGTCCAGCAGCTGCATCAGATCCTCGCGGGAGTCGGAGTCGGATGACAGGTTGTGCCGGACTCCGACTCCGATGCCGACTTGGGTGATCGGGCGACTCAAGGTTGCAGTTTCTGCGCGATCTGGCGGTCGTGCAGCCGCGCGAGCAGCACCTGCGCCGTGAACGCGCCGATCAGCGCCATCAGCATGTCGGCCTGCGTGTCGAACGGATCGCCCTGCGTGCCGAGAAACGCATCGGCCGCGCTGCCGCCAATCAGCGCCGACCACCACTCGATGAACTCGTAGCACGCGCTGATCGCCAGGCACACGCACAGGACGATGAAGAACAGCCACCTGCCGGGCCGAAGCGGCGAGCGCCTGACGAGAATCTCGCGCGCGATGATCGCCGGCACGAACCCCTGCGCCAGATGCCCGATGCGGTCGTAATGATTGCGCGTGAAGCCGAAGACGCGCTGCATCCAGAAGCCGAGCGGCACCTGCGCGTAGGTGTAGTGGCCGCCGAGCATCAGGATCAGCGCGTGCACGAAGATCAACCGGTACGCGAGCGGCGTCAATGGAAACCGCCGCGCGGTGGCGAGCAGCACGGGCACCGCGATGAAGACTGGAAAAACTTCGAGGAGCCACGTCGTGCGGTCGGCCGGCGCGATGCCCGACCAGACGAGCAGCACGGCACCGATGACGAGCAGCGCCGCCGCCTCGCCGCGCGTCACACGCGCACGCGGCTGTCGTCGAGAAAGATCGGCCGCTCGATCGGCGGCACGACGCCGAGCGCCCTGGCCCTGTCGAACAGCAGCTCCACCGCGCGACGCCCCTCGGAACCGAGATCGACGGAGTATCCATTCACGTACAGGTCGATGTGCTGATACATCACCTGCTCGCTCATCTCCTGCGCATGCTCGCGGACGAACGGCAGGCTGGCGGCGCGATGCGCGAA
>DASQAX010000366.1:0-6281 GCA_035635535.1 Vicinamibacterales bacterium
GCTGCCGGCGGGAATCAGGATGAGCCGCGTCTACGACCTCGCGCAGTTCGTCGAGGAATCGATCGCCAGCGTCCGCGACGCGATTCTCATCGGCGGCTTCCTCGCCATCATCGTGCTGCTCGTCTTCCTGCGCGACTGGCGGTTGACGATGATTGCGGCGGTCACGCTGCCGATGGCGATCATCCCGACCTTCGTCTTCATGTGGCTGTTCGGCGGCACGATCAACCTGATGTCGATGGGTGGCCTCGCCGTCGCGATCGGCCTCGTTATCGACGACGCGGTCGTGGTGGTGGAGAACATCCACCGGCGCGCTGGCGAGGGCGGCAGCAGCGTGGTCGACGCGGTCCAGCAGTTGATGGCGCCGCTCGTCAGCTCGACGCTCACAACCGTCGTCGTCTTTGCGCCGCTCGGGCTGCTGTCGGGGGTGCCGGGCCAGTTCTTCCGCGCGCTGTCGCTCAGTCTCTCGGTCGCGGTGCTCATCTCGCTTGCGCTGTCGATCAGCATCGTCCCGCTGATGGCGCGCTGGGCCGCCTCGCACCATCGGCCGGCCGGTGAGGGCCACGGACGGTTCGAACGCGTCTACGAGCGCGCGCTCGGATGGATGATCGCGAGCCCGCTGCTCGCCATTGTCGTCGCCCTGCTGCTGGCCGCGTTGACCGTGGTGCTGTTCTACCGCGTCGGAACCGGCTTCTTCCCCGCGGCGGATGAAGGCGGCTTCGTCCTCGACTACATCACGCCGGCGGGCAGCGCGCTCTCCGAGACCGATCGGCAGGTCAAGAAGATGGAACAGATCCTCTCGGAGACACCGGAGGTGGCGTCGTATTCGCGGCGCACCGGGTCCGAGCTCGGTCTGTTCGCGACCGCGCAGAATACCGGCGACATCCTGGTGCGCCTGAAGCCGCGCAACCAGCGAAGTCGATCGGCCGAAGAGATCATCTCGGAGGTTCGCGAAAAGGTGGCCGAGGCCGCGCCCCTGGTGGACATCGAGTTCGTTCAGCTCCTCCAGGACATGCTTGGCGATCTGCAGGGCGACCCCGAACCGATCGAAGTCAAGATCTTCGGCGACGATCCGGACCGTCTCGCGGAGCTGGCCGGCCCGGTCGAGGAGATGATGAACAAGGTCCAGGGGGTCGTGGACGTCGTCGGCGTGCAGAAGGGCAACCCCGAGGTGACCTGGACGATCGATCCGGTAGCGGCGGGACGCTACGGGCTGACGGTGCAGCAGGTGTCGGACCAGCTCGCGGGCAACTGGCTTGGAGAGGTCGCTACCAACCTGCGGCTCGCGGACCGGACGGTTCCAGTCCGCGTGCGTCTTCCGGACGCCATCCGCCTGGATCCGAACAAGCTTCCACAGACGCTGGTCAAGACGTCCGAGGGAAAGCCGATTCCCGTGTCCGAAGTCGCGGCGATGCAGCGCGCGAACGGCCAGGGAGAGCTGCGCCGCGAAAACCTGCGTCCGATGGCGGTCGTCAGCGGACGTCTGGAAGGACGCGACCTCGGAAGCGCCGTCGCCGAGATTCAGTCGAACCTCGACAAGCAGAAGTTGCCGATCGGCTACTCGTACGAAATCGGCGGCCAGTACCTGGCGCAGCAGCAATCGTTCCGCGAGCTGCTGATGGTCTTCGCGCTGGCCGTCGTGCTGGTGTTCACCATCCTGGTGATCCAGTTCCGCGCGTGGCTGCCCGCCATCCTGATCCTGCTGGCGGCGCCGCTCTCGCTCGGCGGCGCGCTCCTGCTGCTGCTCCTCACCGGCACCGATCTGAACATCTCGTCGGCGATGGGCATCATCCTGCTCGTGGGCCTCGTCGTGAAGAACGGCATCATGCTGCTCGACTTCTCGGAGAAGCTGCACGAGGAGGGCGAGCCGTTCGACACCGCGATTGCACACGCGGGCCGGATCCGCCTCAGGCCCATCCTGATGACCACCTTCTGCACGCTGTTCGGCCTGCTTCCGCTCGCGCTCGGCCTTGGCGCCGGCGCCGAGCTGCAGAAGCCGCTCGCGCTCGCGGTCATCGGGGGGCTCGCACTGTCGACACCGGTCACGCTGCTCGCGGTTCCCGGACTCTACGCGGTCTTCAAACGTCACAAATAGGTTTCAGGTGTCAGGTTTCAGGAAGGCAGGTCATCATGCGGAAGTTCATCGGCATCCTGGCGTGTGTCGTCATGGCCGCCACGCTGAACGCGGCGGACGTGTACCACCAGGTAAAGGAGATTGCGATTGGCGGGGAAGGCGGGTGGGACTATCTGCTGGTCGATTCCGCCGCGCACCGGCTGTACGTGTCGCACGCGACGAAGATCGTCGTCGCCGACACGGAGACCGGGAAGATCGTCGGCGAGATTCTCGATCTGCCGGGGGTGCACGGCATCGCCATCGCGCCAGACCTCGGGCGCGGCTTCACGAGCAACGGCCGCGGGAACACGTCGACGATCGTCGACCTGAAGACGCTGAAGCCGCTCGGCAGGGTGGCCACGGGCGCGAATCCCGACAGCATCCGCTACTCGCGGGCGCACAAGGAAGTCTGGACGTTCAATCACACCGGCAAGTCGGTGACCGTGTTCAGCGCGGCGGACGGCAAGGTCCTCGCGACGATCATGCTGAGCGGCGAGCTCGAGGAGGCCGTCGAAGACCCGGCCGCCAACCGGATGTTCGTCAACATCGAGGACAAGGCCGCCATCGGCGTGATGGACACCGTGAAGCACACGGTCGTGGCCGAATGGCCGATCGCGGACTGCGAAGGACCGACCGGCATGGCGTTCGATCCGAAGAACCACCTGATCCTCAGCGCGTGCGACGGAAAGATGGCGGTCGTTGACAGCACGTCCGGCAAGACGGTGACGAGCTTCCCGATCGCGGACGACGTCGACGGGAACGGTTTCGATCCGGCCACCGGCTACGCGTTCGCGTCGAGCCGCACGGGCGTGCTGACGATCGCGCACGAGGACGCGCCCGGCAAGTTCACGGTCGTGCAGACGCTGAAGACGGCGCCCTCGGGGCGCACGATGACGCTCGACGCAGCGACGCACAACGTGTACGTCCCCGTCGCGATGACGACGGCGGGGCCGAACGGGCGCGCGCAGATCACGCCGAACACGATGAAGGTGCTGGTCTTCGGGATGGGGACGCCGGCGAAGGCGACTCGATAGCCTCTGAATCCAACCTCCAACCTCAACTCCCAAGGAGAATTACCTTGGGAGTTGGGGGTTGGTCGTTGGGCGTTGTCAGGGCCGCATGTAGGTGAAACCGCGCTCCTGTGCGAGTGCGAGCGCCATCACGTGCGACGGCATCAGCTTCACGCCGGGATTGAGGCCGGCGATCAGGTCGGCGCGCACCTCCGCGAACGGCATCTTGAACTGGTCGGCGAGCTGCTGCGCGACGCCGCCGAGCGCGACGTTGCACTGCCAGAAGATCGTCCCGCGCGCCTGGATCGCCTTCACGCTGATATCGCTGCCGTCGTCGTAGAAGATGTTGCGGACCGACGGCTGCTTCGTCTTCGGGTCGATGATCTTCGCGCGCTCGCCGAGCTTGTATTTCTCCCACAGCCGGTCGGTCGCGTTCATCGGAAACGCCGGGCCGGAAATGCCGACGGCGGTGTTCACGCCGGGATGTTCGAGCTTGTAGACGTCGCGGAAGGTGTCGAGGAAGTTCCTGCAGAAGCGAAGCGGCCGTGGCTCTTCGGCGAGGCTGATGCCGCCGAGGTCGTAGAGCTGCTTGTGCTTGCCCTTCATCTGCTCGAGCCACGCCATGTCGAACGGTCCCGCTGACGGCGCGGTGGCCTGTGCGGCCGCATCGCCCGGCCGCAACGCCGCCACGCCCGCAACCGACGCAAGCGCGGTGAAAAATGATCGACGGCTCGTGACATCTCGCATCAGCGTTCTCCTTCCGCTCTCGCGGACCTGGCAAGGTCCGCGCTGCTCGGAACCGCAGACAGCTTCGTCTGCAGTCGCGTGTAGTAGACCGCGTCGGGTGGAAGCTTTTCGACGCGGTAGTCCCTGTCCTTGAACGGATACGCGGGGCGCGGCTTCGAATTGATGAACGCGGCGACGTGCTGCGCGTCCTCGTCGGTGATGTTGCCTGGATCGAGGTACGGCATCGAGTAGCGGATCATGCCGGCGAGCGTGTAGACGCGCGCGGCGCCGGCGCCGTCGTTCCACGACCGCGGCCCCCAGAGCGGGCCGGCGATCTTGTCGCCAATCTGCACGCCCTGCCCGTCGGGCCCGTGGCAGGTGGCGCAGCGGTCGGTGTAGACGGCTTCGCCCTTCGCCATATCGAGCTTCTCGAGCGGGACGAGCGCGGACGCCGGGATGGTGTTCTGGCCACGCCAGGAGGGGTTCTTCCCGATCGCCGCGTCGCGCGCCAGCCACGTGATGTACGCCGAGATGGCGAGCACTTCCGGCGAGCTCGGATTCGGCAGCTCCCCGGGCGCCAGCGCCCCGGTTGCATTCTCGCTGCGCAGGAAGCAGTCGGTGATCCGATCGCCGAGACTGTACAGCCTCCCCGAACGGCGGTTGTACTCGGGAAACATGCCCGCCACGTCGACCAGCGGCATCGACCTCTCGCGCTGGCCGGCGTTCATGTGGCAGTTGGTGCACGCCATGCCGCCCGGCGCGAGCCGCGGCGCTTCGGCCGGCGTGTTCGTGAACAGGCGGAAACCCCGCCGGATTTCCTCGGACAACCGCGACGTGTCGAGCGTCGTGTCGTCGAGCGGATTCCGCGGGAATTCCCAGGCGGCCTTCATCGAGACCGTCGCCGCAATCAGCGGTCCGGTCATCGGCACGCGCGGCAACGCCGCCTTGGGCGGCTCCGGCTGCCGTGCGCACGCGGCCGCCGCCAGCAGCGTCACGACGATCAGCGTCTGGCGCCTCATATCAGGGTTGACCTACCATAGCACCCATCATGATGAAACGAAACGCGCTGCTCATCGCCCTGGTCCTGGGAGTCGGCGGAGCCACCCTCAGTGCCCAGAACGTCACCAAAGAAACCGTCCCGGGCGTGACGAATTTCGCCAAGATTGACGCGACTCTCGCCTGCGCGGGCGCCACGACGCCGGCGGCGGTCGCCGGGATCAAGCAGATGGGGTACGCCTCGATCATCAACCTCCGCGAGGCGAGCGAGGCGGGCGCCGACGTCGACGGCGAGGCCGCCGCCGCGAAGACCGCGGGGATCACCTTCATCCACCTGCCGTTCAACGGGGCGAACCCGGACCCGGCTGTCGCCGACCGGTTCGTCAAGGCCGTCACGGACCCGAAGAACCAGCCCGCGTTCGTCCATTGCGCGAGCGCCAACCGCGCCGCCGCGATGTGGATGATCAAGCGGATGCAGGTGGACAAGTGGGATGCCGAGCGCGCCGGCGCCGAAGCCGCCGCGCTCGGGCTCACGAACAACGCGCTGAAGACGTTCGCGCTGAACTACGTCGCGACGCACAAGCCGTAAATGCCGCTGATCCTGCACGGCCTCACACCGATCCATTGGGCCGTGGGCGGCGCGGGTATCGCGCTCATCACGCTGGCGCTGCTCTTCGTCGCGAACCGGCGCCTCGGCATCTCCACGGGCCTCGAGGACGTGTGCAGCTTCGTGCTGCCGGTCCCCTACTTCGCGCGTGACGCCGTCCGGTCCGCGCGCAAGTGGCGCCTGCCGTTCATCGCCGGTCTCGTCGCGGGCGGATTCATCTCCGCCGCGGCGGGCGGCGGCTTCACGCCGACGTGGGACCTCGGGATGTTCGACGAGGTCATCGGCTTCGGCCCGGCCGGCAAGCTGGCGTGGATGTTCGCCGGCGGCCTGTTCATCGGCTTCGGCACGCGCCTGGCCGGTGGCTGCACGAGCGGCCACGGCATCTTCGGCATCTCGAACTTCGAGCTCCCGAGCCTGATGTCGACGCTCAGCTTCATGGCGGCCGGCATCGTCACCACGCAGCTCGTCTACCGCGTGCTGTTCTGATGACCGCGCTGTACTTCGTGTTCGGCGCGATCTTCGGGTTCATCCTGAGCCGCAGTGGCGCGGCGGACTACAACTACATCCAGTCGATGTTCCTGTTCACCAGTGTTCAGCTGTACGGAATCATCGGCACGGCGGTCGTAATCACGGCGCCCGGCATCTGGCTGATCAAGCGGTACGGGCGAACCGCGCTCGGCCGTCCGATCGCCATCGAGCTGAAGCCGCGGCACCGCGGCAACGTCGCCGGCGGCGTGCTGTTCGGCATCGGCTGGTCGATGTGCGGCATGTGCCCGGGTCCGATCTTCGTCAACATCGGCGAAGGCAAGATCTACGCGATTGCCGCGCTCGC
>DASQAX010000367.1:0-4133 GCA_035635535.1 Vicinamibacterales bacterium
GCGTGACGGCACCTCGTCCGCCATCACGGATCCGAACGCGCCGCCAGGCACGGTCGACGACATCCTCAAGCAGTCGATCGAGCCGGATTTCATCCAGGCCGCCTACTTCATGCGCTTCAGGTTCGATTCGGGGCAATACGCACTGGTCGGCCAGGAGCAGATCGCCGATCGCCGCGTGCTGAAAATCGAGTACTACCCGACGAAGCTCTTTCGGGAAGGCCGCACCCGCCCGAACAAGCGGGTCCGGGACAAGGACAAGGAGATCGACGACAAGATGAACAAGTCGTCGATCGTCACGCTGTGGATCGATCCGGCGGAGCGGCAGATCCTTCGCTACGACTTCCACAACATCGACATGGACTTCCTGCCCGGCGCGTCGATCGCGCGGGTCACGGCGGCGGACGCCACGATGAAGATGGCGGAGCCGTTCCCCGGCGTCTGGCTGCCCGGCTCGATCGCGCTGACCGCGAAGGTCACGCTCGCGCTCGGCACGGTGGACGCGCGCTACACGATCGACTACCAGGACTACCGGCTGGCGACCGCCACGATCAAGGTCCAATGAAGCTGGCCGCGGCGGCGCTCGTCGCGTTCGCGCTCGCCTTGCCGGCCGCCGCACAGACCCCGGAGCGGATCGTCGATATCCGCGTTCACGGCAACCACACGACTCCCGACGAGGACATCCTGAACATCGCGGGGCTGAAGGTCGGCGACGCGCCGACCGCGGAGCAGCTGGCCGCTGCGGAGGCGCGCCTTCGCGACAGCCATCGCTTCGAGGCGGTCGAGGTCCGCAAGCGCTATCAGTCGATTGCCGACCCCTCGCTGATTCTCGTCGTCGTGCTCGTGGACGAAGTGGCCGGCGTCAGCAAGGACAACCTGATTCCCGGTCCGGCGGCGCGGCTGCGGGCCGTGACGATGTGGCTGCCGATCCTGAGGTTCGAGGACGGCTACGGGTTCACCTACGGCGCGCGCACGGCCGTGATCGATCGGATCGGGCCGCGCAGCCGGCTCTCCGTGCCGCTGACCTGGGGCGGCGAGCGCCGCGCGGCGCTCGAGGCCGAACGCGCGTTCGACCGCGGACCGTTCAGCGTCGTGCGCGGATCGGTCGCGCTCGATCGCCGCGTGAATCCGCACTTTGACGAGCCCGATTCGCGGCGCGAGGCCGCCATCCAGGCAGATCGCGCGCTCCTGACGTGGCTGCGCGTGGGCGCCGACGCGCGCCTGGCGCATGTCGGCTTCGGGGGTGTGGACGCGCTCCATCGCGCGGCCGGCGCACATGCCGTCATCGACACGCGGGTCGATCCCACTTTTCCGCGCAACAGCGTGCTTGCATCGACCGCGTGGGAACGAATCGCCTTCGAGGGCGGAAGCTCCGGGGTCTGGTCCACCGACCTCCGCGGCTACGCCGGCCTGTATCGGGGCACCGTGCTCGCGCTCCGCGCGCGGATGGTGCGCGCGGCCTCCCCGCTTCCTCCGTCGGAACAGGCGCTGCTCGGCGGCGGCGACTCGCTCCGCGGCTATCGCGCCGGCTTCCTCGCAGGCGACGGCCTCGCCGCGACCTCCGCGGAGCTTCGGATACCGCTGACGTCACCGCTGAACATCGGCCGCTTCGGCATGAAGGTGTTCGTGGATCACGGCACGACGTGGCCCGCCGGAGTATCGCTGTCCACGCGCCACTTCGAACAGGGCATCGGCGGCGGCATCTACTTCGGCGCCGCGCTGTTCAACGGTGGTATCGACGTCGCGCAAGCTCGCGACGGTTCGCGGCGATGGCACTTCGGACTCGGCGTCACGTTTTAGGGAGGCTGGAGGGCGAATCTTTCGATTCGCCCCCGGGTGCACAGGCAGGTTGACCAGCGGGTAGCCCCGCCACTTTCGCTGCGGGGTGAGGTGACTTTCAATCTCTGTCCCCCTTAAGAGCAGGGGACATGCCAATGGGATCGCGGCCAACGGCAGGCCGTGATGTGCACGATTTCTCCTAGATAGACAACGAATTCATGAGGCCGGCTCGACAGTGGGACGGTTCAGTTGGCCACGGCTGGGCTGCGGACTACCGACGGGTGGGTAGTGGGTTTCTCAACCGTGCGGGATCGCGGACCGATGGGGTCCGCGCCGCTCAGGCAGCCCGTTTCCGGTACTGGCGAACCGCGAAGACGAGCACGAGCACGGCCGTCCCGAGCAGGATGAAAAACGGCTGCGCTATCTCCGCCGGCCCTGCCCCTTTCATCAGGATCGCTCGCGAAATCGTGACGAAGTGCCGCACCGGATTGACGATCGACACCGTTCGCACCCAGGGCGCCATGCTGTCCACGGGCGTGAAGAGACCGCTCATCAGCAGGTAGATGTTGACGATGAAGAAGGTGACGAACATCGCCTGCTGCTGGGTCTCGACGAGCGTCGAGATCCAGAGGCCGATGCCGAGCGCGACCACGAGGTAGACGCCGGCGACGCCGTAGAGCATCGGGACGCTGCCGCGCATCGGGACGCCGAACACCAGCTTGCCGACGAGCAGGCCGAGCGACAGCTCCACGAGCCCGAGCACCCAGAACGGCAGGAGCTTGGCGACGATGAACTGGCCGCGCGTGATGGGCGTCACGTTCAGCTGCTCGAGCGTGCCGAGCTCCTTCTCGCGGGCGATGTTCTGCGCGCTGAGCAGCGTCCCGATGATCGTCATCAGCGCGACCAGGATGCCGGGCACCATGTAGTGCTTGTAGTTCTGCGTCGCGTTGTAGAGCGGCCGCACGCGGACGTCGATGCGGGGGTTCGGGTCCGAAACGATCCGCCCGGCCGTCGCTGCCGGGTCCGAAAGGACCCGGCCTACTCTGCGCGCTGACAGCTCCGACGCATACCCGGCGAGCACGCGCGACGCGTAGGCCTGCACGATGCCCGCGGCCGACCCCTTCTCGGCATTCACCGACAGCTGCACCTGGCCGACACCGGTCCGCACCAGCGAGGCCTCGAACCCGTGCGGGATCACGACCGCCATCGTGACCGTCCCTCGCAGCAGACCTTCGTCCGCGCGATCGACCGACGGCGTGTCGCCGACGATGTCGAAGTGCCCGTTGGCCGCGAGACGGTTGACGAGGCCGCGCGAGGCCGGCGATCGATCGAGATCCACGACGTGGATCGGCGTATCGCGGATTTCGAACGTGGCGGCGTTCGAGAGCACGAGGAGCTGCACGACGGGAACGACCAGCACCTGCGCCAGCAGGATGCGGTCGCGGAGGATGTGCAGGACTTCGGCCTGGGCGAGGTACAGGATGCGGCGCATGTCTACTCCAGGCGCTCGTTGAACGAACGGATGCTCGCCACCAGCAGCACCGTCGCCATCGCGGCGAGGAACAGCGTCTCGCGCCAGACGTACTCGAGGCCGATCCCCTTCAGCATGATGCCGCGCGCGATCGCGACGAACCAGCGCCCCGGGATCACGTAGGAGATGGCGCGCAGCGCGGCCGGCATGCTCTCGAGCGGGAAGATGAACCCCGACAGCAGGATGTTCGGGAGCATCGTCCCGAGCAGCGCGAACATCATCGCGACGCGCTGCGACGAGGTGCGCGCGGAGATGAGGATGCCGAGCGACAGCGACACGAGGATGTAGAGCGCCCCCTCGAACAGCAGCAGCGGCACGCTGCCGCGAAGCGGCACGTGAAAGACGAGCAGCGCCTCGACGAGCACGGCGACAACGCTGATGAAGCCGATCACGAGGTACGGCGTCACCTTCCCGGCGATGATTTCCCACGGGCGGAGCGGCGACACGAGCAGCGCCTCCATCGTGCCGGTCTCCTTCTCGCGCGTCAGCGAGATGGCCGTCATCAGCGACGAGATGATCGTCAGGACGAACGCCATGAGGCCCGGCACGAACAGGTTCGAGCTTTCGCGCGTCGGGTTGAAGCGCATGCGGCTCTGCGGAACGATGCGGATCGATCTGGCGGGTCCGAAAGGACCCGCCCTACCCGACTCACTGGCGGGTCCGAAAGGACCCGCCCTACCTGAGTCACCCGACTCACCCGCCCACTGGTTCACCACGGATTCCGCGTAGGACTGCAGCAGGCTGCCGGTGTTCGGTTCGGTGGCATCGGTCAGGATCAGCAGCTTCGCGGGCACGCCGCTGCCGAGGTCCTGTGCGAACCCTGGAT
>DASQAX010000368.1:0-10105 GCA_035635535.1 Vicinamibacterales bacterium
AACAGGAGCAGGGCCAGGGCCACGTGCGACGGTCGAACGATGGAGCGCGGACGCTCGCGCCACCACATCGGAATCAGCACGACCGCGGGGACCACGAGAGCGACCGGCCCCTTCGTGAGGAAGCCGAGGCCCGCCGCGAGGCCGGCGAGCGCCGCCCATGCGGCGGGCGAGCGCTCGGTGCGCTCGATAGCGCGCATCGCACACCAGATCGTCGCGGTAATGAAGCAGGCCAGCGGCAGGTCGGGCAGCGCCGCACGCGCCATCATGAAGTAGCCGAAACAGGTGGCGACGATCGCTCCGGCGATCCAGGCGCCATGGTCGTTCGCGGTCAGGCGCCGGGCGGTGGCCCATGTGAGCAGGACGACGCCGACGCCCGACAGCGCGGACCCGAAGCGCGCCATGAATTCGCTCGCTTCGGTTCCGGCAAACGCGCCGGCCGTGAACCAGTAGTAGAGGATTGGCTTCTGCCAGCGCTCCTCGTAATTGAAGTGCGGGGTGATCCAGTCGTTGCCTTCGACCATTTCGCGCGCGGCTTCCGCGTAGAAGGCCTCGTCGGCATCGGTGATCGCCTGGGTGCCGAGGCCGAAGAGGAATGTCAGCGAGGAAAGAAGGAGGAGCGTGACGACCGCGCGGCGCTGCACCGACGGTCATTGTATGACGCGGCCCAGCTTTCGGCTCTGCAGGGGAGTGCCGAACGGGGCCGCGGCCGCGCGATGCGATAATCGGGACGATGAAGACCGTGGCCGTCATCGGCGCGTCGAGCGATCGCCGGAAGTTCGGGAACAAGGCATTCCGCGCCTTCCAGGAGGAAGGCCACACGGTGATTCCAATCAACCCGAACGAGGCGTCCGTCGAAGGCGTGGCGACGTACCCGTCGGTCACCGACGTGCCCGGTCCGATCGACATGGCGACCGTCTACGTTCCGCCGGAGGTGGGCATCACGCTGCTCGAAGGGTTCGAGAAGAAGAAGATCGCCGAGATCTGGATCAATCCGGGCGCGGAGAGCGACGAGCTCGTCGCCGAAGCGCGGCGCCGCAAGCTGAACGTGATCGAGGCCTGCAGTATTGTCGGTATCGGCCGCAACCCGTATTCGTTGTAAGCTTCCTCCCGAAAATTCCAGTTTCCTCCACACGTAAGGCCTTCCGCTATGCCAACCGGTTCCAAGCGTTCCGCTCGGGCGCCCGAGCCCGAGAGCACGGTCCCGCCGCCGCCGCCCGCGGCGCCGGCGCCCGCGCCCCCGCGTCCCAGCCTGAACATCAACGATCTGAAGGACATGAGCATCCAGAAGCTCACCCAGATCGGCAAGGACCTCAACGTCGCCGGCGCCACCGGGATGCGGAAGCAGGATTTGATCTTCCAGATCCTCAAGGCGCAGGCGGAGCAGAGCGGGTTCATCTTCTCGGAGGGCGTGCTGGAGGTGCTGCCCGACGGCTTCGGCTTCCTGCGTGCGCCCGACTACAACTACCTGCCGGGGCCGGACGACATCTACGTGTCGCCGTCGCAGATTCGAAAGTTCGACCTGCACACCGGCGACACGGTCTCGGGGCAGATTCGCCCGCCGAAAGAAGGGGAGCGCTACTTCGCGCTCATCAAGGTCGAGGCGGTCAACTTCGAGGCGCCCGACCAGGCGCGCGAGAAGCTGTTCTTCGAGAACCTGACGCCGCTGTACCCGCAGGAGGCGATCAAGCTCGAGACGGCGGGCGAAAATCTCTCGGCGCGCGTCATGGACCTGATGACCCCGATCGGCAAGGGCCAGCGCGGACTGATCGTGGCGCCGCCGCGCACGGGCAAGACGATGCTCCTTCAGAACATCGCGCAGTCGATCACGACGAATCACCCGGAGGTGTTTCTCATCGTCCTGCTGATCGACGAGCGGCCCGAGGAGGTGACCGACATGCAGCGCTCGGTGAAGGGCGAGGTGATTTCATCCACCTTCGACGAGCCGGCGCAGCGGCACGTGCAGGTCGCCGAGATGGTGATCGAGAAGGCGAAGCGGCTCGTCGAGCACAAGAGGGACGTGGTCATCCTGCTCGATTCGATCACGCGGCTCGCGCGGGCGTACAACACGGTGATTCCCGCGTCAGGGAAGGTGCTTTCGGGAGGGCTCGATTCGAACGCGCTCCAGAAGCCGAAGCGGTTCTTCGGCGCGGCCCGCAACATCGAAGAGGGCGGGTCGCTGACGATCATGGCGACGGCGCTCGTGGACACCGGTTCGCGGATGGATGACATCATTTTCGAGGAATTCAAGGGCACCGGCAACATGGAGATCCATCTCGATCGGAAGCTCACCGACAAGCGCGTCTTCCCGTCGATCGACATCACCAAGAGCGGCACGCGCAAAGAGGAGCTGCTGATTGCGAAAGAGGACTTGAACCGGGTGTGGGTGCTCCGGAAGGTGCTCAACCCGCTGTCGCCGACCGAGGCGATGGAGCTGCTGCTCGACAAGATGGGCAAGACCAGGAGCAACGCGGACTTCCTGTCCGCCATGCAGAAGATGGGATGAGGCGATGGCGACGACGATTCATGTGCGCAAGAACGGACCGTACCGCGTGGAGAGCGACGGCGAGGTGAAGGTCGTGGACTGGGAAGGGCGGGAATACACGTTCGATCGGCTGCCGATTGCGCTGTGCCGCTGCGGCGGGTCCACCAACAAGCCATTCTGCGACGGCACGCATTCGAAGATCGGCTTCCAGGCCGCCGAAGCGGCGGTGGGGCCGGCCGCGGCAGACAAGCCGGCGACGTAAATCAGAATGCACACAACCGATGCTGGGTACGTAAAAAGGGGGTGAAGATCTTTCGATCTTCACCCCGGACGCAAACCGGTCGCCGGTTGCGGTTTGACTCTTGGTTTACCTGACGCGCACGCGCACGGTCATCGGCTGCGCGAGCGTGGCGGTGACATTCGTTCCCTCGGTCACGGTCACTTCCTTGCCGCGCGTGGCGAGCACGACACCCGTGCCGGCTGCCGCGCCGCCCGCCGCGCCCTTCGCCGCGCCCTTCTTGCCGCCGAGGATGCCGCCGAGGATTGCGCCGCCGACCGCGCCGGCGCCGACCTTCGTCGCGTCTTCACCCTTGCTCGCTTCGGCCTCGAAGGTGAGCGGGTTCGTCTTCAGGTCTTCGCGCCCGCCGCTCATGCTGACCTCGTTGAACGCGAACGACAGGTGGGCGCGCCCCTGGACACGGCCCGCGCGTTCGACGTCCGTCACCGTGCCGCGCAGCACCGAGCCCGCGGGAATCGCGGTGTCGCCGCTGATGGTGAGCGCATTGCGCAGCCGCGCGCTGACGGGCGCCTCAACCTGCGCCGACTCCGACGAGATGGTCGACGTCATCTCGAGCGGCAGCGCGGTGCCCGCCGGAATCGTCACCTCGCGGAACTCAGGCAGTCGCGGCGCGGGCGCTTCGGCCCGGGTGTTCTCGCGCGGCGGCAGTCCCACGGCCGGTGCGTTCGACGCCGAGTTGCCGTACGAGGAGTTCGCCGGCGGAGCCGTCTCGGTCCGGGACGGCGTGGTCGCGCGCGGCACGTCGCGCCGGCCGGTCGTTGCGCGCGGCGCTGTAGTCTGTGGCTGCGTACGAACGGCTGAATTGTCCGCCGTGGTGTACGGCTGCTGTGTTGCCGCCGGAGGAGCGGGCGCCACGGTCTGATCCGTCGCTGCTGGCGCATTCGCCGGCGCCGCTGCCTGATTCTGTTCGGTATTCTGCGAATTGTCGTTGTTGCGGCCGTTGCACCCCGCGGCAAGCGCGGAGCTCAGCAGCGCCGCGATGATCCAGTGACTTCTCATCGTTTGCACCCCTTGTAGGAGGAGCTAGTTCAAGGATTGGACCAACCCGCCCGCAGCCGGACCGTTGATTAGCAGCGGTTATCGTGTCGGAATAACTATCAATTTGACTGATGTGATCCATACGGGGCACACTGGCAGGCAGGAGTCAGCCCGAATGCAACGGACCGGCGCGCAGATCATCTGGGAATGCCTTGTACATGAGGGGGTTCGTATTGTCTTCGGCTACCCCGGCGGGGCGATTCTTCCCGCGTACGACGCGATGCTCGACTACCCGGTGCGCCACGTCCTGGTCCGGCACGAGCAGGGCGCGACCCACATGGCCGACGGCTACGCGCGCGCCAGCGGCGAGGTCGGCGTGGCGATTGCGACTTCGGGGCCCGGGGCCACCAATCTCGTCACCGGTATCGCGACCGCGCAGATGGATTCCTCGCCGATGGTCTGCATCACCGGCCAGGTGCCGACCAAGCTGATTGGCTACGACGCGTTCCAGGAGACCGACATCAGCGGCATCACGCTGCCCATCACGAAGCACAGCTACCTCGTGACCCGCGTCGACGAGATCATGCCGACGATCAAGGAAGCGTTTCACCTGGCGAAGTCGGGGCGCCCGGGGCCCGTGCTCGTCGACATCACGAAAGACGCGCAGCAGGCCTCCACCGACTGGACGTGGAACGCGGCGCCGGTGAAGATGCGCGGCTACCAGGCGCACCGGAACCCGTCCAAATCGGCCATGACCATGGCCGTGGAGCTGATCAAGGCGGCACGCAAGCCGCTGATCCTCGCCGGCCAGGGCATCATCCAGAGCAACGCGATGAAGGAGCTCCGCGCGTTCGCGGAGATGATCGACGCGCCGGTGACCGTGACGCTGCTCGGCATCGGCGGCTTCCCGGCGAGCCATCAGCTGAGCATCGGCATGATGGGGATGCACGGCGAAGCGTGGGTGAACCACGCCATCCAGGAGGCGGACCTCCTGCTGGCGCTGGGCATGCGCTTCGACGACCGCGTCACGGGCAACCTGAAGACCTACGCGGCGCACGCGAAGAAGATTCACATCGATATCGATCCGTCCGAGATCAACAAGAACGTCCGCGCCGATGCCGCCATCGTCGGCGACCTGCGCGAGACGCTGCGCGAGATGCTCGACATGCTCGAGCCGGCGAGCCACGGCCCGTGGCTGAAGTACATCGCGTCGATGAAAGGCGACACCGCGGTGCGCGACATCCAGCGGTTGCCCGACAACGGCCACCTGTACGCCGCGCACGTCATCAACGACATCTGGCGCCTGACGAGCGGCAACGCGATCATCGCGACCGACGTCGGCCAGCATCAGATGTGGGAGGCCCAGTATTACCACCACAACGACCCGCGGACGCTCATCACGTCGGGAGGCCTCGGCACGATGGGATTCGGCCTGCCTGCCGCGATTGGCGCCAAGATGGCGAAGCCCGAGTCCGAGGTGTGGGCGATTGTCGGCGACGGCGGCTTCCAGATGACGCAGGCCGAGCTGAGCACGGCCGCGCAGGAAGGCGTGAAGGTGAACGTCGCGATCATCAACAACGGGTACCTCGGGATGGTGCGGCAGTGGCAGGAGTTCTTCTACGAGCGGCGCTACGCCGCGACGCCGCTCCGCAGCCCCGACTTCGTGAAGATCGCCGAGGCGCACGGTCTGGTCGGCCTGCGCGTCGACAACCGGCCGGCCCTCGAAGACATCGTCCAGCGCGCGCGCGCCGCCGAGGGCACCGTCCTCCTCGATTTCCGCGTGGAGCAGGAAGACAGCGTCTACCCGATGGTGCCCGCGGGCGCCGATCTCGACGCGATGATTCGTCGTCCGGAGCCGTCGGTGCTGGTCGAGACCGCGGACGATCCCATGTAACGGAGGGCAGGTCCTTCCGGACCCGCCAGATTCGCCAGGATTCCATGCAACACACCCTCGTCGTTCTCGTCGAAGACAAGCCCGGCGTGCTGAACCGCGTGGCGTCGCTCTTCCGCCGCCGTGTCTTCAACATCGAATCGCTCAGCGTCGGCCACACCGCCGAGCCTGGCATTTCGCGCATGACGATCGTCATCGACAGCGATCAGGCGAGCGCGGAGCGCGTCACCGCGTACCTCTACAAGCTGGTCAACGTGCTGCAGGTCGAGGACCTCGGCGCCGTGCCGGCCGTCACGCGCGACCTCGCGCTCGTCAAGGTCGCGGTCGCCGGCCACGATCGCTCCGCGCTGCTGCGCGTGGTCGACGAGACGCGGGCGCACATCGTCGACACCGGCGAGCAGACGATGACGCTGGAGATTACCGGTGAGCCGCCGCACGTCGATTCGGTGATCGCGCGGCTCGAGCCGCTCGGCATCATCGAGATGGTTCGCAGCGGGCAGGTCGCGATGCGCCGCGGCGACACCGCGCTTTCCGCCGCCGGCTGATCCGTTATTCTTGAAGGCTCGACAACCCGGACGTAGAGCACGACCTTCCCGCCTCCGCCAAGGCTACGGCGGGGCAGGCAGGCGGCCGACACCAGGAGCATTTCATGGCGACGATGTACTACGACAAGGATGCGGATCTCGGCCTCATTCAGCAGAAGAAGGTCGCGATCATCGGTTACGGCTCGCAGGGCCACGCGCACGCGCTCAACCTGAAAGACAGCGGCGTGGACGTCGTCGTCGGTCTTCACTCGACGAGCCAGTCGATCCAGAAGGCGAAGAATGCGGGCCTTCGCGTGATGACCGTGCCCGAGGCGTCCGCCTGGGGCGACGTCGTCATGCTCCTGATCCCGGATCAGAAGCAGAAGGAGGTCTACAACGCCGACATCAAGCAGCACCTGACGAAGGGGAAGATGCTGATGTTCGGCCACGGCCTGAGCATCCGGTTCGGGTTCGTCGTGCCGCCGAAGGACGTCGACGTGGCGATGATTGCGCCGAAGGCGCCCGGTCATCGCGTGCGCGAGATCTTCCCGGAGGGCGGCGGCGTGCCCGGTCTGCTCGCCGTGCATCAGGACTTCACGGGGAACGCGAAGGCGCTCGCCCTGTCGTACGGCCGCGGCATCGGCTGCGCGCGCGCCGGCATCATCGAGACGACGTTCGCCGAGGAAACCGAGACGGATCTGTTCGGCGAGCAGTCGGTGCTGTGCGGCGGCGTCAGCGCGCTGATGAAGGCGGGGTTCGAGACGCTGGTGAACGCGGGCTATCAGCCCGAGATTGCCTACTTCGAGTGCATGCACGAGCTGAAGCTGATCGTCGATCTCTTCTATCGCGGCGGCCTGGCGTACATGCGCTATTCGGTCAGCGACACGGCGGAGTGGGGCGACTACACGGCGGGCCCGAAGATCGTCACGGAAGAGACGAAGAAGACGATGCAGCAGATCCTCAAGGACATCCAGAGCGGCAAGTTCGCCAACGAGTGGATGGCCGAGTACGAGGCAGGTCTGCCGAACTTCAAGCGGCTGCGCGCGCAGGAATCGAAGCACCCCGTCGAGATCGTCGGCGCGCGGTTGCGTTCGATGATGCCGTTCCTGGATCCGGTCAACATCCCGGCGCCGGTGACGGTGTAGTCAGTCGGCAGGGTAGGCCGGGTCCTTTCGGACCCGGCAGCAGGCAACAGGTGACAGGTGGCAGCGAATAAGTACAGTTCGCGCATTACCCAGCCGCGCAGCCAGGGCGCGTCGCAGGCGATGCTGTACGGCACCGGCCTGACGCCGGCCGATCTGCAGAAGCCGCAGGTCGGGATCTGCAGCATGTGGTGGGAAGGCAACACCTGCAACATGCATCTCGACAGGCTCGCCGCGCACGTCAAGGAAGGCGTGCAGGCGGCGGGTCTGGTCGGCCTGCGGTTCAACACCATCGGCGTCAGCGACGGCATCTCGATGGGCACCGAGGGGATGAGTTATTCCCTTCCCTCGCGCGACCTCATCGCCGATTCGATCGAGACCGTCGTCGGCGCGCAGTGGTACGACGCGGTTATCACCATTCCCGGCTGCGACAAGAATATGCCGGGTTCCGTCATGGCGATGCTCCGGCTCAACCGTCCGGCGCTGATGGTGTACGGCGGGACGATTCGCCCCGGCTTCGCGCAGGGGAAGCCGCGCGACGTGATTTCGGCGTTTCAGTCGTACGGCGAATACCTCGCCGGCGTCATCACCGACGAGCAGCGGCTCGACATCGTCACGCATGCGTGCCCCGGCGCCGGTGCGTGCGGCGGCATGTACACGGCGAACACGATGGCGACCGCCATCGAGGCGCTCGGCCTGTCGCTTCCGTACAGCTCGTCGACGCCGGCGGAAGATCCCGGCAAGAAGGACGAATGCCGCCGCGCGGGCGCGGCGATTCACGACCTGCTCGAGAAGGACTTGAAGCCGCGCGACATCGTCACGAAGAAATCGTTCGAGAACGCGCTCGTGCTGGTGATGGCGGTCGGCGGATCCACCAACGCGGTGCTGCATCTCATCGCGATGGCGAAGGCCGCGAACATCGAGCTGGCGCTGGAGGACTTTCAGCGCGCGAGCGATCGCGTGCCGCTCCTGGCCGATCTCAAGCCGAGCGGGACGTACGTGCAGGACGATCTGCACCAGGTTGGCGGCACACCCGCGCTGATGCGCTACCTCCTCGAGAAAGGCTTCCTCCACGGCGACTGCATGACGGTTACCGGGAAGACGATCGCGGAGAACGTGAAGGACGTGCCGCCGCTCAAGGCGGGGCAGCAGGTGATTCAGCCGATCGAGAAGCCGGTGTTCCCGCGCGGCCACCTGCGGATTCTCCGCGGCAACCTGGCGCCAGACGGCGCGGTCGCGAAGATTACCGGCAAGGAAGGCGAGCGCTTCTCGGGTCCCGCGAAGGTGTTCGACTCGGAAGAGGACATGCTCCACGGCCTCGAGAAGGGCCAGATTGCGAAAGGCTCGGTCGTCGTCATCCGTTACGAAGGGCCGAAGGGCGGTCCCGGCATGCCGGAGATGCTGACGCCGACCTCCGCGATCATGGGCGCGGGCCTCGGCAAGGACGTCGCGCTGCTCACCGACGGACGGTTCTCCGGCGGCTCGCACGGCTTCATCATCGGGCACATCACGCCGGAGGCGGTGGAAGGCGGACCGATTGGTCTCGTGCGCGACGGCGATCGCATCACGATCGATGCCGCGAAGTGCGAGATTGGTGTGGAGGTCAGCGACGAGGAGCTCTCCAGGCGCCGGGCGTCATGGAAGGCGCCGGCGCCGAAAGCGACGACCGGCGTGCTGGCGAAGTACATCCGCCTGGTCAAACCAGCGTCTCAGGGCTGCGTCACCGATTAGCCTATCGCTTCGGGCGGCGCGGATGTTCACCGATCAACGCGATCCTGGCGATGAGATCCTCGTGCAGCAGTAGCATCCGCGCGTACAGCCGTTCGTTTTCGTCCGTGATACGCCGCTCGACCCTGTCGAGCCGCGCGTCGACCCCGTCGAGCCGCGCGTCGACCCTGTCGAACCGCGCGTTGACCTCTTCGCGAAATGCAGCCAGCTCGCCTGGTAGATTTTGTAAGCCTGCCACGGTGCTCTCGAGAGCGGCGACCCTATCGTCCAGGGATCTCGTTGCCATCGCGCCTCCTTCAGACCACGTGGTAAGAGCGAGGCGCGTGCCGATCACGAAATGTTCAAATCAGGCCGACGACGATAGCACGTCGGCGCCGAGCAGCAACAATGTCGCAATTTCTACGATGCGAGATCGCTCGGGCGAGTGAACAAATTGCTACCGTCGGAACGAGCCGACGATAGCAAAACCACCGGGCAGGACGGACGGCGCGACCGAGATGCGTTGTGGACCGTGCCCGAAACTCGCCGCGCGGCCTGACACGATTCCGATCGCCGTTCCGAAGATGACGTCGGATGCCCAGTGCTTGTTGTCGACCATCCGCGACACGCTGACGTACGCGCCGAGGGCATAGACCGGGGCGCCCGCCTTCCATCCGTAGTGCTGCTGAATCACCGAGGCCGTCGCAAACGTCGCGGACGTGTGGCCCGACGGAAACGAGTGGTTTCCGCCGTTGGGCCGCGTACGCTGCGCGGCGGCCTTGATCGTCTGCGTGATCACGCCGCTGACGATCTGCGCGTCGACCAGGTCCGCACCGAGCGCGGTGAGGCGCGTGCTGTGCGACACGCGGCCGATGATGTACATGCCGAGCGCGAAGCCGCCCTGTTCGACGCCGTCGCCGATCGTCGCGCCCGCGCGGAAGAAGTCGTGGCGGCCGCCGGTCGGTGCGAAGATATCCGCCGCGATCTCGTCGTCTTTCGGATGAACGGCGAGGCTGCCGGCTCCGGCGGCCCCGGCGATCGTGCCGTTGACCGGCGTAAAGAGATGCGCGAAGTCGGACGGCA
>DASQAX010000369.1:0-4255 GCA_035635535.1 Vicinamibacterales bacterium
GCGTTCGTCTACAAGATGGAAGACACGCGGCTGCGCGGGCTCAGCCACCCGGAAGTGCGCGGATCGATCCTCGCCTTCAGCATCGTCCTCGCCGGGTGGCTGGCGTTCGAGTTCGTGCCGAACGAGGTCGACACCGTGCTCGGCACGTTCAACTCCTGGCAGATGTTCTTCTTCTTCACGGCGGCGATGTTGTTCATCAACATCCACCACTACTTCATAGACAACGTCCTCTGGCGCTTCAAGGACCCCGAGATTCAGAAATACCTTCTCGCTTAGCAGCGACAATCACAGCCTGGGCCACGGAGACACGGAGACACGGAGAAATCTTGTACAAGTTTTGTACCTCCGTGTCTCAGTGGCTCCGTGGCCTATCCTGTGAAAGGCGGTCGAATCAAGCTTGGGAGCGCTCGGCTTTGACGTCGATCCCGAGCTGCTGGCATTTCTTGTAGAAGTGGCTTCGCTCGAGGCCCAGCGTGCGCGCCGTTTCGGCCACGCGGTAGCCGTGTGCCTGGAGCTCGGCCAGCAGGACTTCGCGTTCGAAGGCCGCGACACGATCGGCAAGTGCGCCGCCGTCGGCGCCGGCAGCGCCGCCCGCATGCCGCCCCGCGAGAATCTGCCGGACCGTCGCGCCGTCGACGACGTCGTCCGTTAGGAGGAGCAGCCGTTCGACCACGTTTCGAAGCTCGCGGACGTTGCCGGGCCACGGGTAGCGCGTGAGCTGTTCGATCGCCTCCGGGCTGAACGCGCGCGGCTTCCACCCGTTCTGGTCGGCGACGATGGCGGCGAAATGTCCGACGAGGGGCGGAATGTCGTCGACGCGCTCGCGCAGCGGCGGCAGCGTGATCGGGAAGACGAAGATGCGGTGATACAGGTCCTCGCGAAACGTCCCCTTGCGAACGAGCGCCTCGAGGTCACGGTGCGTGGCGACGATCACGCGCGTGTTCACCACGATCGGACGCTCGCCGCCAATCCGTTCGAGCTCGCCTTCCTGCAGCAGCCGGAGCAGCTTGGCCTGCATCGCCGGCGGCATGTCGCCAATCTCGTCGAGAAACAGCGTGCCGCCGTGCGCCTGCTCGAACTTCCCCAGGTGACGGGCCGCGGCGCCGGTGAAGGATCCCTTTTCGTGGCCGAAGAGCTCGGATTCGATCAGCTCCGACGGCACGGCCGCGCAGTTCAGCGTGACGAACGGCTTGTCGCGCCGCGGGCTGCGATCGTGCACGGCGCGCGCGACGAGCTCCTTGCCCGTACCGGTCTCGCCGAGGATGCAGACGCGCGACTCGCTGTTGGCCACGCGATCGACTTGCGCCAGGACGCGCCGCATCGCCTCGCCCTTCCACACCAGATCGTGGCGGCCGACGCGCCGGCGCAGCTGCCGGTTCTCCTCCTCGAGGCGCACGAGCCGCAGCGCGTTCTCGACGGTCAGCAGGAGCTTGTCCGATGAAATCGGCTTCTCCAGGAAGTCCACCGCGCCAAGACGCGTTGCGCGCACGGCCATGTCCACAGTCGCCTGCCCGGACACCATGATGATCGGCGTCGCGATGCCGAGATCGCGAACCTCGGCGAGCATCGAGAGGCCGTCCTTGCCGGGCATGACGACATCCGAGAAGACCAGGTCGAAGCGTTCGCTCTTGAGCAGCGCGATGGCGCGCGTCGCGTTGTCGCAGACCACCGCTTCGTACCCGGCCATGCGGAACGCACGCGACAGCGATGCCAGCGTCGATGGATCGTCGTCCACGATCAGGAGGCGCTTCATGCGGGAAACTCGATGTGGAACGTGGCGCCGCGCCCATGCTCGCTGTCGACCCAGATCTTTCCGTGGTGGTCGGTGACGACGGACTGCACGATGGCCAGGCCAAGGCCGGTCCCGTGCTGCTTGGTCGTGTAATACGGCGTGAACAACCGGCTCCGCTCCTCTTCGCCGATGCCTTGACCGGTGTCCGCCACGTCGAGCCGGACGACGCCGTTGGATCGGGCAGTGACGATGCGCAGCTCCCCTCCCTCCGGCATCGCGTCGATCGCGTTCAGCAGCAGGTTCTGCACGACACGCCGAATCTGCTCGCCGTCGGCGCGGATGGCGCCGGCCGCGGGGTCGAGCTCAAGTGTCACCGCCACGGGCGGACGGCCGGGCGCGGCGAGCTGCGCGCGAAAGAGCGCGACGCTCTGCTCGACGACCTCGTTGATCGACACCTGCGAGAATTCCGGTGCGGGCATCCTCGCGAAGTCGCTGAACCGCCCGATGACCGTGTTGAGATTGCCGAGCCCGGTCTGCAGCGTCGTCAGACTCTCGTCGAAGACCTCGTCGAACTCCGCGGCGGAAAGCGATTTGGCCCGCCGCAGGTTGTCGAGCGTAATTCTCAGTGGAAACAACGGGTTCTTCAGCTCGTGCGCCAGCCGTCGCGCCAGTTCACGCCACGCAGCCACGCGCTCGGCCTGCACGAGCCTGTCGCGGTGGTCGACGAGCTGTCGCGTCATCGTCTCGAACGCATCGGCGAGCACCTTGATTTCCCCCGTCGTCCCTACGTCGTCAACGTGCACGTCCCACTCGCCATCGGCAACGGCACGCGCGGCTCCCGCCAGCTGCTCGACGGGCCGGGTCACGCGTGCGGACACGAGAAAGCTGAGAAGGAACCCGACGCCGATGGCAACCGCACCGAAGCCGACGCCGCTCCACCTGATTCGGCGTACGAGCGCCGCGAGCTCCCGTCCGGAGCTTCCGACCAGCAACACGCCGAGCACCGCGCCGTCCGGGCCGCCGAGCGGCAGTGCATCGACGGTTTCCGGTCCGTCCGGCCACTCGATGACCTCCCTGGCTTCGCGACGGTCCTGGATCACGCGCGCGATGAGCGGCTCCAGCGGGGCGGCTTCAGGTGGATCGTCTTCGGCCGCGATCAACTGACGTCCGGATACCTCGGGCTGCAGGTTCTCGTACAACAGGACGCGCATGCCCGGCGGCAGGACGAGCGACTGGAGAAATTTACGATCGAGCCGCCTTCCGCCCGCGAGATACAGCGTGCCGGAGCCGGCGGGCAGCGTTCGCACGGCGACGAGGCCGAGCCCGGTCTCGTCAGGGAATTCGACGGGCTGCAGGAAACCGGAAGACGGATTGGTGGCGTGCACCGCCTTGCGCGCCCACGCGTGCTGGTAGCCGAAGCGCGCAGGCCACTCCGCTGACGAGACGATCGTTCCGTCGGCCGCGACGAGATCGAGGACGTCGAGCTCCTGCGCCGCGGCAAGCGGCGTGGCCTCGTTCACGTACGGCGCGAAATCGCGCGCCCCCGCGATGCCGGCCGCGACGCGTGACGCCGCGTCGCTTTGCGCGATCCGGTCGAGGCGCAGCGAGACCTGCTCGCCCTGGTTCGCGAACTCGCGGCGAAACTGCGTGACGAGCGCCGCGCTGCGTTGCGTATCCACGGTCGCAAAGGACTGCCGGGCACTCGATGAAACCGTCCACGTCACGAGCACCACCGTGAGCACGACGACACCGCTGACGAGGGCGAACAGCCGGTTGCGCAGGCTCATGGCGCGCTCAGCCACGCGTTGGCGAGGTTCCACGCACCGGATGGGAGCACCGCCGGCCCGTTCCACGATTCGAAGCGGGGCGAAACCGCATACAGCTCCGGAACGTGGACGATGGGAACAAGGACGTTGTGCTCGAGAAGCGCGTGCTCCGTGAACAAGACCGTGTCGATCGGCGCTCCAGGCTCCGGCGGCGTCACGCGTCCGGCAAGGGCGATCGTGCGCGCGCCGAGGCCGGCCATGACGTCCGACAATGCGGCACCGGGCGTGGCGCCGCGCATCGGGACGCGCAGCAGGCGCACGTCAAAGCGCGGACCCAGGCCGGCTGGCGTTTGCACCGTGATCGTGAAGCCCGCATCACGCGCGTTGACGGCGATCCGCTGGGCGATGGCCTGCGCCGCCGGATCCGATGCCGCGACGCGCAGGCCAAGCGTGCGACGGTCAGCCGGAAGCGCCGCGACAGCCGAGCGAGCCAGCGGCTCGGCGCCCCTGCCCGGCGCGATCGGCGCGTGCCCGCTCAGCCACTGCGGCAGCAGCGTGTCGGCGGCTTCTGCCCTGCCCTGCAGCACGACGCGTGCAATGGCGCCGCGATCGATCGCGCCAGACAGCGTCCGGCGCACCGATTCGCTGGCAGCCGTCGCGACGTGCGCCTCGAAGGCCAGGACGAACAACTCGACGGGCCGCGAGGCTTCGATGCGGAACTGCCGCTGCTCCATCCGTCGCACGTCGGTCGGCTGAA
>DASQAX010000370.1:0-10032 GCA_035635535.1 Vicinamibacterales bacterium
GACTCTTGGCTTCGGGACTCTTGGCTTCGAACCGCTTGCCTCCAGTCCTGTTGCCCTCCCGGCTGTTACCTTGACCAGGCCTGACACCTGATACCTGACCCTTGGCACCTTCCGCGTTCTTCCGCTGCCATCGCTCCTGCCGGATAACGGCGTTGCGCTGCTTCTTGGCGTCGATGAACTTCTGCCGCGGGTCGCGGTGATCGCCGCCCGGCCGCCAGTCCCGACTTCGCCGCTCTCTCTCGCGGCCGGCTTCATCGGGGCGAGCGCCGGGTCGCCGGTCTCTCTCGCGGCTGGCTTCGTCGGGGCGAGCGGCCGGTCGCCGGTCTCTCTCGCGGCCGGCTTCGCCGGGGCGAGCGTGTCGCTCGCCGCCGCGGTTCCGGGCGCCGCCTCGCGTCTGCCCGGCGCGCGCCGCGTCCTGCGATTCCCACAGCTTCCCGCGCGCGAAATATTTCATCTGCGCGTCGGGATGCTTGTCCTTGATGCGCTGAAACGTGGGCAGCAGCTCGTCGCGGTCTGCCGCGCGAAACGCGGTCGGCAGTCCGCCCGCGATGATGGTCCAGTAGGCATAGCGCGGAGGCATGGTCGCTCAGTCCTCGCCGATTCGCTTCAATTTCTCGACCAGCGTAGTCCGTTTGATTTTCAGGAGCTCGGCCGCCTTGTTGCGGTTGCCGCCGGTCCGCTCGAGCGATCGGCGAATGAGGTCGCGCTCGATGGACGACAAGTATGCGGGCAGGTCGAGTCCGTCCTCGGGAAAATCGACAAACGGCGTCGAGGCCGTCTGCGGCAGCGCCTGGATCTCGGGCGGCAGATCCGTGTTGTCGATCTCGTTGCGGCCGACGCCGAGCGCGACGGCGCGTTCGACGGCGTTTTCGAGCTGCCGCACGTTGCCCGGCCAGCCGTAGGCCATCAGCGCGCGCATCGCCGCCTGCGACACGTGCATCCCGGTGCCCGGCGCGAACTTCTCGAGGAAGTGCGTGACGAGCAGCGGAATGTCGTCGCGCCGCTCGCGCAGCGGCGGCAGCTGCATCGGGATGACGTTGAGCCGGTAGTAGAGGTCTTCACGGAAGGCGCCCTCGGCCACCATCTTCGCGAGATCGGAGTTGGTCGCCGCGATGAACCGCACATCCACCTTGACCGTGTGGCTGTCGCCGACGCGCTCGAACTCGCGCTCCTGCAGCGCGCGCAGCAGCTTCATCTGCAGCGCCGTGCTCATCGTCCCGACTTCGTCGAGAAACAGCGTGCCCTTGTGCGCCTGCTCCATGCGGCCCTGCCGTGTGCCGACGGCCCCCGTGAACGCGCCGCGCACGTGGCCGAAGAGCTCCGCCTCGAGCAGCGTTTCCGGAATCGCGCTGCAGTTGAGCGCGACGAACCGGTGCGCGCGCCGCGGGCTGCTGTGATGGATCGCCCGCGCGACGACCTCCTTGCCGGTGCCCGTTTCGCCCGTGATCAGAATCGTGCTCGCCGATCGCGACACCGTTTCGAGCAGCGTGAACAGCTCGCGCATCGGGCGGCTGCGGCCGAGAATGCCGGCGAACTGGTACCGCTCCTCGAGCTGCGATCGCAGGTAGGCGTTCTCCGACTTGAGGCGCCGCTGCTCGATGGCCTTCTGCAGCACGTGCATCAGCTCGTCGAACTGGAACGGCTTGGCGATGAAATCCGACGCCCCGCGCTTGATCGCATCCACCGCATCCTTCATCGTGCCGTAGCCGGTGATCACGATGCCGACGATGCCGGGGTAGCGCTCGAGCGCGGTTTCGATCACCCGCGTGCCGTCGATGCCGGGCAGCCGCAGGTCGGTGATCACCACGTCGAAGGCGAACTGCTCGAGGAACTGAATGGCCTTTTCGCCGTTGTCGGCCTCGACCACCTCGAAGCCCCGCTCGCTCAGCCGCTCGGCCATGAGCGACCGGAGCGCAGGTTCGTCGTCGACAAACAGCAGGTGGAGCACCGCCAATAGTTTGACACACCCTGGAGGCGGGCGAAGAATGGGCTTAGGATTCAGGCATTTAGCCCGGCTAAGGATTTGGGCCCAACCGCCCGATACACGCTTGTGAAGCCGTCAGGGCCTGATTCCTGGACCATCCTTGAATCCTGAGACCCGACACCTGAAACCTTATGGATAGACAAACTCTTTCGATCATGAAGGCCTGCGAAGCGGTTGGTGTGAGCCGACGCACGATTTACAACTGGATCTCGGCGGGGAAGGTCGAATACGTCCGGACGGCCGGCGGCTCGATTCGCATCTTCGCAGATTCGCTGTGGCGGGACGCCAACGCCCGTCCGGCAGCCGCGAACTCTGTGGCGGACGCTGCGACGACCGGGCAAACCGCCTAAGCCCGGTCGGTCGCGGAATTGCGAATGGAACCCCCCATCCAGGATCCGCAGCTTCGCCAGCTTTTTCATCAGCTGAACAACCAGCTGGGAATCGTGCTGGCGCACGCGGAGTTGCTCGAAGCCAAGGCTCCGGACATGGCGCACCGCGCGCGCGCCGAGCAGGTGGTGAAGAGCGTGCTCGACGCCTTGGGCACAGCTAAAGAGATCAGGCGCCGTTCTGAGCCACAGACGCCGGCCGAAGTCTCATCACGAAACATAAAGCCCGCTCTTCAGTGAAGCCTGTTTCAATCAGGCACGACCACCTCTTTTTGTAATTCCAGTCGTCAACAAATTGGCGAGCGAGCCTGCCAAAACCGCCGGCTCGTTGACGATTCGGGCGTTTCCGGCTGATTCCCCCGCGCGCCGCGACTTCACAAAAAGCAACGCTAAGACCCAGTAATTCCAAAGCCTTACGGGATGAGCGCGACCGGTGATCCGAATCAATTTCCAACCGGCTGAGCTTGTTGGTATACCCGTTGCCTATGGAGTGCGCCGGAGGTCACATACATGCGCTCGCGTTCACGTTCAGGCAAAGAGAATCCTCGCGTCCTAGCCAGTCTTCCGTTCGTCGAGCAGCTTGCTCGCCGGGTAGCGGCGACCATGCCCCACTCGATTGACATCGGCGATCTCGTCCAGGACGGGGTCATTGGACTGATCGACGCCGCGCAGCGCTTCGACGAGTCGCGCGGAATCAAGTTCGAAACCTTTGCCGAACGCCGTATTCGCGGCGCCATGATCGACGCGCTCCGCAAGGACGCCTGGCCGCGCGGCGTCCGCCGCCAGCGGCGTGAGCTCGAAGCGGCGCGCGAGCAGCTGCGGCGCGAGCTCGGATGCGAGCCGTCGCTCGCCGACCTCGCCGCCAAGATGGGATCGGACGAGAAGCGCCTCGGCCGCACCATCGTCCGCATCAACGCGATTGAATCGACCTCCCCACTCGCGAGCGGAGAAAACCTCGACGAGTCGACGCTGCCGGCGGCGCTCATTCCGTCCGAGCCCGAGCAGCCCGACAAGGCCTACGAAAAATCAGAAACAAAAGATCGCATCCGCGCGGCAATCGATTCGCTCCCCGCGCGGGAGCAAAAGGTCATCGGCCTCTACTACTACCAGGAAGCCACGATGAAGCAGATCGGCGCCGAGATCGGCGTCAACGAGTCTCGGGTATCGCAACTCCACGCGCGGGCCATCCGCCGTCTTCGCGATGCGCTGGCCGGATCAATGCCGGCGGCTGAAGCCGCGAAGGCGATGCGGACTGCGATACTTGAGTTCCAGCAGAAGCCGCGGATGGCGAAGGCGGCGCTCGACAGCGCGGCCCTGCAGGCCAACGCCGTCGCGGAGACTCCCGCGGCCAGGCAGACGGCCGTCGTCGTCGACTACGCGAGCGTTTCGCGCACCGCGCGCAGCAGGTCGGAGAGCCTGAACGGCTTGGCGAGCCAGCGGCAGCCGCTTTCCTCGAGGAAGCGCTCCGCGTCGGTTCCCGCGACGTCGCCCGTGACGAAGATCACGCGGCGCGCCAGCGACGGCGTCGCCGCGGCGATGGCGCGGTAGAGCGTCATCCCGTCGACGCGCGGCATCTTCAGGTCGCAGATCACCACGTCGTAGTTCGCATTCCTCAAGCAGGCGAGGGCCTCCTGGCCGTCGCCTGCTTGCTCCACTTCCAGTCCAGCATCGGTCAGCGCCTCGGCGACCGCCGCCGCCAGCGCGCGCTCGTCCTCGACGATGAGCACCGATGCGCCCCGCACCGCGTCCATCGGCGGCAGCGTCTGCCGTGGCGCTCGCGCCGGCGCGTCCGCGCCGTTGACGGGCAGCTCCACCGCGAAGGTGGCGCCGCCGCCGGGAGTCGTTCCGACGCGAATCCGGCCGCCATGCTCCTGCACGATCGCGTAGGCGACCGTCAGGCCGAGCCCCGTCCCCTTGCCGACCTCCTTGGTGGTGAAGAACGGGTCGAAGATCCGCGTCTGGACCTCGCTCGGCACGCCGGGTCCGTCGTCGGCCACCTCGAGGATGCCGATGTCGCGATCGATGTCGTGTCGTGTCCGGACGGTCATGACGCCGCCGCCGTTCGCGCCGAGCATCGCCTGTTCGGCGTTGATCAACAGGTTGAGCAGCACCTGCTGAATCTGGTGGCCGTCGGCGAAGACGCGCGGAAGGGCGGGCGACAGTTCTTCGCGCACGGTCAGCGAGGGCATCTGCTCGTAGGCGCGCAGCGCGAGCGTTCCCCTGACGACCGTGTTGACGTCAATCATCGCGCGAGTCGACTGGCGCTTCCGCGCGAACGTCAGCAGGTTGCGGACGATACGCGCGGCGCGCTCGGCTTCGCCGAGAATGACGGACGCGCCGCGCCGGGAGGTGTCGTCGAGCGGCTTCTCCGACAGCCGCTCCGCCCAGCTCAGGATCGTCGCCAGCGGATTGTTCAATTCGTGGGCGACGCCGGAAATCGTCTGGCCGAGGGCGGCCATCTTCTCGGACTGGAGGATCTGCTGATAGATGTCCTTCGACTGGTCGTCGAGCCGTTTCCGCTCGCTGACGTCGCGGACGAGCGCCTCGATGCGCAGCAGGCCGCCATGACGCGCCGGACGCGCGCGCGCGGTCACCTCGACCCAGACGGGCGATCCGTTGACGCGGCGCATGCGGAGCAGGTAATCGGTGACGCTGCCGCCCTCGACGAGGCGGACCAGGAGCGCCTCCCTGGCGTCGGCGTCGACGAACCGCTCGCGGGCGAATGGCGCCACGTCTGTTTCGGGCGTCTCCGCCGGGTACCCGAACAGCTGCTTGAGATAGGGATTCGCCGCGAGCGTCGTTTCCGCCGTGTCGACGCCGGGAGGCGCGAGCGACCCCATGAAGACGCCTTCGCGTACGGCTTCGAACAGGCGCGCGAACGCGTCCGCACGGGTCTGCGCAGCTACTGGACGGGGAGCTTTCGCGATACGGCAATGCTACGCCGCGAAAAAGCCGCGACACAAGGCGGACCGTGAGCTCCGCCTTTTGTCACCCGCACAACGTGTTCGGGGTTGTCGGGTAGTCTGTACGGATGACGCCGACGACGGACGCCGCGCAGCGCCCCGCCTTCGCCGAGGCTTCGGCGCACAAGCGCACCGCGTACCTCGCGTGGCTCACCGTCTGCCTGCTGTGGGGCACGACGTACCTCGGCATCCGCATCGCGCTCGAGACCATTCCACCTGCGCTGCTCGGTGGCCTTCGGTTCACCGTGGCCGGCCTCCTGCTGATCGCCCTGCTCGCCGCGCGCGGCGAACCGGTGATCGCACGCACTCAGTGGCGCGGTCTCGCGCTCATCGGTTTTCTCACGGTCTGCGTCGGCAATGGCGGCGTCATCTGGGCCGAGCAGTGGGTCCCGAGCGGCATCGCCGCCGTGACGGTCGCGACCATTCCGTTCTGGATGATCGGGATGGATGCGTTGACACGTGATGGCGATCCGCTCTCGACGCGTCTCGTCATCGGGCTGCTCGTCGGCTTCGCCGGCATCCTGCTGCTCGTGTGGCCCGACATCACGGCCGGCACCGCCGAGGGTCACCGGTTCCTGCTCGGCATCCTCGCGCTGCAGATCGCGTGCGTGGGCTGGGCGCTCGGCTCGGCGATCGCGCGGCGTCACGCGCGTTCGGAAAACGTGCTGTCGGCGGCGGCCATGCAGATGACGTTCGGGGGCCTGTTCATGCTCGCCGCCGCGACGCTGCGCGGCGAATGGAGTCACCTGGCGTTCACCCCCCGCACGCTCGGCGCGGAAATCTACCTGACGCTGGCGGGATCGATCGTCGGCTACTCGGCCTACATTTATGCGCTTCGGCACCTGCCGACGGCGACGGTGTCGCTCTATGCGTACGCCAACCCGGTGATTGCGATGGTGATCGGCGCGGTCATCGCCGGCGAGCCGTTCGGGCCGCGCGTCGTCCTCGCGTCATTGATGGTGCTGACGGGATCGGCGCTCGTGCAGTGGAGGGAAAAGCGGAAAGCGGCGGCCGCGAACGGGCGGCACGCCGCTGCGTGACTCAGACGCGCACTCAGACGACGCGGCGACCGCTCACGAGCCGCACCAGGAACAGCACGACGGCGATCACCAGCAGAACCCAGATGAAGTTACCGAGCGTGTAGCCACTGACCATTCCCAACAGCCAGAGAACGATCAGAATAATCGCAATGGTCTCGAGCACGTTCAAACCCTCCTCACAGCAGTTGCTGTGCCTCGATCAGGGAGGCTGCAACATGAGTACCGCGAGGCACTGGATCGCGGCGGCAGCCGTGCTCTGCTGTATGGCGGCGCCCGCGCGCGCGCAGCAAACGGCCGCTGTCGCGCAGTTTTTCGCCGGCGCTGCGCTTGGGCTCGGCCTCCACGAATCAGGGCACCTCGTCCTGGACGCCGGCTTCGGCGCGCACCCAGGCGTACGGAAAGTTTCGGCCGGATTCATCCCGTTCTTTGCCATAACGCATGAGCCCGTGACACCCCTGAAGGAATTTACGATTTCGTCGGCCGGCTTCTGGGTGCAGCACGCCGGCAGCGAATACCTGCTGTCGCGCAGGCCCAACCTGCGCGAGGAGCACGCGCCCGTCGCCAAGGGCCTTCTGGCCTTCAACGTCCTGACGTCGGTGATGTACGCGGGTGCCGCGTTCGTCCAGCACGGCCCGCTCGAGCGCGACACGCGCGGCATGGCCATATCGGCGGATATTCCCGAGCCGTGGATCGGCGCGTCGATCCTGGCGCCGGCCGTGCTCGACGGGGCGCGGTACTACCGGCCGCGTTCGCGCGTGCTGCGGTGGACGAGCCGGGCGGCGAAGATCGCTGGCGTGATGATGATTCTCAAAGCGGCAGGGAGCGGGGGCCAGGTTCCAGGAGGTGGCAGCTAGCCGGGCAGCGGCCCGAGCGCAAACGTCATCGTGCCGTCGACGACGATGCGGCCGTCGACGCGCGCCACGCCCTGGAGCTGTCCCATGCGGCTGCGGAGCCGCTTCACGCGCGCCTCGATCTCCACGACGTCGCCGGGGTGGACGGGCAGGCGGTAGCGGACGCGGTCGATGCCCATGAAGAAGATGAGCTTTTCCCGGTTCTCCGGCTTCGACAGGATGAGAATCGCGCCCACCTGCGCGACCGCTTCGGTCAGAATCGTCGGCGGCAGCGCGGGCGACATGCCGGGCTGGCGCCACAGGTAACGCTCGTTGAGCGACACGTTCTTGATCCCCACGATACGCTTGTCGGGTTCGAGTTCGGTGATGCGATCTACGAGCAGGAACGGGTACCGGTGGGGAATGATGCGCTCGATCGCGCTGTAGTCGAGCGGCAACGTCAGCGGGTCCATCGGGGAGCGTTCAGTATAATCCGCGTCAAAGGAACATGAGCGAGCTCATCCAGCCAGCGGCCGCGCCGCCGCCTCGCCAGGCGACCGACACCGAACTGCTGTCCACGCTGTTCGAGCTCGGTCGCGAGGTGACGTCGGTCCTCGACCTCGCGGACCTCCTCGAGAAGATCCCGCAGCTGATCGCGCGGCTCACGAAGTTCAGCGCGTTCGCGGTCTACCTGCTCGACGAGGGCAGACAGGAACTGCACATCGCGTACGCCGTCGGGTATCCGCAGGACGTCGTGCGCACGCTGCGTCTCAAGGTCGGGCAGGGCGTGGTTGGCGCCGCGGTGGAGCAGGGCCGGCCCATCCTCGTCAACGACATCGCCAAGGAGCCGCGCTTCGTGGGGCCGCTGCGCACCATGGTGTCGCAGCTGGCCGTGCCGATGCGGCGAAAGGGGCGCGTGATCGGCGCCCTCAATCTCCTGAGCGAGCACCCGGGCGCGTTCACGGATCAGGACGAGGCGCTGCTGCGGCAGTTCGCCGCGCACGTGGCGGTCGCCATCGAGAACGCGCGGCTGTTCCGCTCCGAGCGGCACTACACCGAGACGCTCGAGACGCTCGCCGAGATCGGCCGCGAGATGTCCTCCATCCTCGATCTCGAGGTGCTGCTCACGCGCATCGCGAGCCTCACCAAGCGCGTGATCGACTACCGGACGTTCGGCATCCTGCTGCTCAACGAGACGACCAACGTCCTCGAGATGAAGCTCGCCGTGCGGTACGGCGAGGCGAACGCGGCGAAGAACATCAAGCTCGGCGAAGGGCTGGTCGGCTGGGCGGCGCTTCACAAGGAGCCCGTGCTGGTCGCGGACGTGTCGAAGGACCCGCGCTACGTCAACCTGGTCGAAGACGTCCAATCGGAGCTGGTCATCCCGATGCTCATCAAGGAGCGGTGCATCGGCGTGTTCGACCTCGAAAGCCCCGAGCTGAACGCGTTCACGAAGGACAACAAGGAGATGCTCACGCTGCTCGCGAGCCAGGCGGCCATCGCCATCGAAAACGCGCGGCTGTACGAGCAGGTGCGGCGCAACGAAGAGCGCATCGAGAAGGAATTGCGGTTCGCGCAGCGCGTGCAGGCGGCGCTGCTGCCGTCGGAACCGCCCACGCGGCTCCGCAACGCCGACGTGGCCGGCCGGTTTGCGCCGGCCCACGAGCTCGGGGGCGACCTGCACGACTTCATCGCGCCCGAGCCGAACAGCCTCGTCGTGGCCGTCGGCGACGTGTCGGGGAAGGGTGCGCCCGCCGCGCTCTACAGCGCCTTCGCCGCGGAGCTCGTGCGCTCGCGCACCGTCCGGCGCCGGTACACGCCCGAGAAGTTCAGCGTCGCCGGCGTCCTGCAGTCGATGAACACCATCCTGCACGACCGGCAGCTCGAGGAGTACTACTGCACGCTGTGCTACTCGTTCTTCGACTTCAAGCGGCGCGTGGTGACGATCTCGAATTCCGGACTGCCGTACCCGATCCGGTGCACCGAGACCGAATGCGGCCAGATCGAGCTGCCCGGCGTGCCGCTCGGCTCGTTCTCAGGCGTGACCTACGACGAGGTCACGATTCCGCTCCACGCGGGCGACGTGTTCATCTTCTGCACCGACGGCATCTTCGAGGCCGCGGCGCCGGACGGCAGGGATTTCGGCGCGAAGCGGATCTGCGACGTGGTGAGTCAGAACAGGAAGGAGACCGCGCGCGAGATCGTGGACGCGATCTTCGACGCGGTCATCATGTTCAGAGGCACGGCGCCGCAGGTCGATGACATGACCGCGGTCGCCGTGAAAATTACCGCGTAAGTCTAGTACTTGATCTTCCGCTTCTCTTCGTCGAGGTGCAGCCCGAGCGACTGGCCGCCGAACGCCGCCAGTTCCTGCACGCGCCCCTTGACGTTCACGCGCGTACCCGTGGAGGGCACGCGGCCCGAATGGCCGATCACCGTGATCTGCCCCGTGCCGTCGTCGACGCTGTAGAACTGGAACGGCACGAGCGGCAGTCCCCAGCTGCGGGTGACAACGCCGTTCACGTTCACGGACTTGTTGTAGTACTTCGCGGGCTGATCCTTCAGCTGCGCGACATGAACGCTGCGCGCGGCGCAACCGGAGATCAGCAGCGCGCCGAGCAATGCGAGAACGAAGCGCGGAGCCTTGGCCATTTCGACAGTCCCCCCTCAAACCTGAAGAGGTCGCGACGGATCGTGAAAGAACCGGCCGGGATGCGGCGATGCCAGCGCCTGCCTGAAGTTACGCATCCCGGTGATCCGGCGCGACCACCCGGCGACAGTTCAAATCGTGTACCCGGATGAGAACCGGAAAATCAGGCTGGGAAAACG
>DASQAX010000371.1:0-3338 GCA_035635535.1 Vicinamibacterales bacterium
CTGGAAGACGTGGACCTGGTGACCTCGCGGCAGAAGCGCTACAGCTTCACCGACCCGGTCCTCCGTCTCTGGGTGCGCCTGCACTGCCATCCCGTGCCGCCGGCCGAGGAAGACGTCGCGCGCGAGGTCCAGCGGTATGCGCTCTCGCGTCTGCCGACTCCCGAGGCCGCGCCCGCGCTCGCCTATGCCGGCGTGGATGCGTCGGCCGACGAGCGGAAAAGCTGGGGAATCATTGAGATTGACTAGGAGATAAGTGGAAAACTTGAAAAGTGGAAAAGTGGAAAAGTAACTTCTAAGTGCGCCTGCCGTACTTTCAACTTACTTCTCTACTTTTCCACTTCTCTACTTTTCCACTTCGAGGCGAGCGAGCGCCAGCCGCGCAGCCTCCTGCTCCGCTTCCTTCTTGGCTTTGCCGCTGGCGGCGCCGAGCACTTCTCCGCCCACGACCACCTCCACGCTGAAGACCTTCCGGTGGTCGGGGCCTGCCTCGCCGGCTATGCGATACTCCGGCAGCGGACGGCCGAGCGCCTGGACGCGTTCCTGCAGCGCCGACTTGTAGTCCTGGCCGACGAAGTTCCGCTCGGCGCCGGCATCGATCGCGTCCTTCAGCTCGCGGCGCAGGAACGTTTCCGCCGCGTCGATGCCGCCGTCGAGATAGATGGCGGCGATCAGCGCCTCGTAGGCGTCCGCGAGCAGCGCCTGCTTGAAGCGGCCGCCGGTCTTTTCCTCGCCCCGCCCGAGAATGAGGTGCTCGCCGAGCTGGATGTTCTCGGCCTGGCGCGCCAGCGCCTGCGTCGAGACGATCGACGCCTTGATCTTCGACTTCTGCCCTTCGTCGTAGTTCGGGTACTGCCGGAAGAGCGCGTCGGCGACGACGAGGCCGAGCACGGCGTCGCCGAGAAACTCGAGCGACTCGTTGTCGAAGACGCCGCCCGAGACGTCCTCGGCCGCGCGCGACTTGTGCGTCAGCGCGTGCTCCAGCATCCCGCGATCCTTGAAGCGGTACTCGATGCGCGTCTCGATGTCGTCGAACTCGTCCCGCAGCCGTACCACGCGCGCGCCGACGTCCTCGCGGTGGCTCTCGATGATGCGCCGCGCGTCGTCGGCCGCGTCCTCGGGCACGGCAATGCGCACCTCGCCGAGCGGGCTCATCGACATCGGCAGGATCGCCTGCGGGTTGCCGGTGATGCGGAACGCGTGGATCCCGTGGCTGTCGAGCAGCGCGAGGACGACGCTGGCTTCGATGTCGGACGTGGTCGAGAAGACGACGGCAGGCGGCATTCGCGTGATTATGGACCCGCCCTACACCGCCTCTACGCCCACATTGTCCATTTTCAGCAGGACGAACGTGAGGTCGTCCTGCAGACCGGTATCGCCGACAAACGCCCGGATGTCGCGAAGGATCCGCTCGCGCAGCTCCTCGAACGGCAGGTCGCCGTGCTCGGCCACGAGCGCCGCCAGGCGCTCCTCGCCGAACGGATCTCCGTCCGCGTTCATCGCGTCGGTGACGCCGTCGGTGAACAGCAGCACCACGTCGCCCACGCCGAGCGGCAGCGTCACCTCCTCGAGCAGGCTGTTGAACCGCTCGCCGCTGTCTATTTTCAGTCCGAGCACGAGGCCATCGGGTATCTGCACCTGCACCCGCCTGCCGCCCAGCTCCTGCCACCCGCTGCCGCCTGCCCCCTGCCCCCGGCCCCCTGGTCCCGGCAGGTAGATCAGCGGACAATGCCCCGCGCGCGCGTAGGTCAGCGTCCGCGCGCACGGATCGACGACCGCATACGTCATCGTGATGAAGCTGCGCGCATCCAGGTGCTGCGCGATGATGCGATTGGCGGTGATCAGCAGTTCGCGCGGCGACGAGTGCAGCTGGCTGAGCGAGAGCATCAACCCTTTCAGCTCCGCCATGTAGAGCGCGGCGGAGGTCCCCTTCCCCGCCACGTCCGCGATCAGGATGCCGACGCGCCTGTCGCCGAGCGGCAGGTAGTCGTAGTAGTCGCCGCCCACCTCGCGCGCGGGCTCGCAGTGCGCGGTCACCGACAGGCCGTCCATCGTCAGCGGGCCCTGCGGCAGCAGCGACATCTGGATCTGCCGCGCGATGCGAAGCTCCTGCTCGAGGCGCTCCTTTTCCGCCTTCGCGTGCAGCAGGTCCTCGACGCTGGCGGTCATCGAATTGAACGAGTCGGCGAGATCGCCGAGCTGATCGTCGCTGCTGACGGAGATGCGATGCGAGAAGTCGCCGCGCCGCACGTGATCGGTGCCGGTCGCCAGCTCGTGCACCGCGCCCGTAATCGAGCGCGCCAGCGACAATCCCGTCATGAACGCCACCGTCTGGATGGTGAGGAAGAGCGCCGCGACGACCATCAGCATGATGAGCAGCAGCTGGCCGACGCTGTAGTTGCCGATCTGCGTCAGCGGCGTCGCGGAGATGCGCCCGTAGATGCCGGTCACGTTCAGGCCGATCGCGATGACGACGTTGCCCATCCGGCCCGACACCCAGTCGTTGTAGTCGAGGAACGTCATCCACGTCAGGGGCTCGCGCGTCGCGGGCGCCGAGGAATCCTCCTCGATCGCGCGCCCCGTGACCGGCACGACGTCGGTGGCGGTCATGCCGAGCGTCGAAATGTCGCCGAGCTCGATGCCGGTGTCGTTCTGGATCTGCAGGCCGGTGGCCGCGGTCACGGGCACGTCGACGATGACCGCATAGCGCGGGATGGCCTCGGCCGGCAGCGCCACGGCGCGCACCGCGAGGTGCGTGCGCCACAACGGGTTCTCGCGAATCGCCGCGGCGCCCGTCGGCGGCGCCTGGTACGCGATGAGCCCCGCGTAGCCCTCGCACATCACCCAGTCGGGCAGCGCGGTCGGCGCGTCGAGGTGCGCCCACGCGCCGCTGAGCAGCGGCCGGCTCACGGTTCGTCCCGGCGTCGCGTTCGCCGGCCCGCACGTCCTCATCGTCGGGACGACGACGATCGACGCGCCGTGGTACCGCGCGGACGCCGCCTCCTGCCGCCGCGTCAGCACCTCGTCGAAGGTGGGATCGTCCGCCGCCTGCGCGAGCTCGATCGTGGTCGCCTCGGCGAGGAAGCGCGTTTCGTCCACGAGCGCGTTGACGCGCGACTGCACGAGGTACGAGCTCACGTTGAAGAACAGGAGCAGGCCGCAGAGGAGAAAGAAGACGACGATGAGCAGGATCGGGACGAACCCGATGAAGATGTAGGAGAGCGTCAGCTTGCGGCGCACGCGCCACAGAAAGCCCACGCCCGTATGGTACGCTGTCGTCCCGTGAAGCTGCGTGAAACGGCCAGATTCAGCACCATTTGCATCCACGCCGGCCAGGTCCC
>DASQAX010000372.1:0-1522 GCA_035635535.1 Vicinamibacterales bacterium
GCGTACTTTTCCGATCATCACGGCACGCCGCAGGAGCTCATTTCGGCGGCGAAGCGGGGATACCTGTTTCAGGGTCAGCGTTACGCCTGGCAGATGCAGCGCCGCGGGACCCGGACCGACGGCGTGCCGGCGCCGGCTTTCATCACCTATCTCGAGAACCACGACCAGGTCGCCAACGTCGGTGACGGCTCGCGGGTCCGTTTCTACACGGCGCCGGGACGCTATCGCGCCATTACAGCGCTGCTGCTGCTGATGCCCGGCACGCCGCTGCTGTTCCAGGGGCAGGAGTTCGGCGCCAGCTCCCCGTTCCTGTACTTCGCCGATCACAACCCCGAGCTCGCGAAGGCCGTGCGGAAGGGGCGCAACGAGTTCATGAAGCAGTTTCCGAGCCTCACGTCGGACGCGGCACAGTCGAACCTGCCCGCGCCGAACGACCGGCGGACGTTCGAGCGCTGCATCCTGAAATGGGAGGAGCGCGCCGCGAACCGGCACTTCGTCGCATTGCACCGCGACCTGCTCGCGCTGCGACGCGGCGACGCGGCCTTTCGCGCGCAGGATGCGGCGGCCATCGACGGCGCCGTACTGGGTGCCGAGCAGTTCGTGCTGCGATTCGCCGCGTCACGCCCGGAGGACGAGCGCCTCCTGTGCGTGAACCTGGGTGTCGACCTCGATCGCGGTTCGTTTGCCGAGCCGCTGGTCGCGCCACCTGATGGACATGCATGGGACGTGCGCTGGTCGAGCGACGACCCGGCGTACGGCGGCTTCGGCACGCCGCCGGTCGTCACCGAGACCGGCTGGCGCGTCCCGGGACACGCGGCGGTCGTGCTGCGGCCCGTTCCCGCGAAGGGGGCAGCGTGATGGCTGGAGGCAGCGGAACAATCGATGCGACGGCGGTCGCGAGACACGCGACCGGGCTCGTGCGCCACATTCACTGGAGCGCCACGGAGGACGGACGGCGATCGCTGGCCGAGAAGGAGTGGGTGGTCACCAACGGGCTGGGCGGCTATGCGTCGGGCACGCTGTCGGGGGCGCTGACGCGCCGATATCACGCCTATCTCGTCGCCGCGCTGCCGACGCCGTTCGGCCGCACGGTGATGTTGAACTACGTCTGGGAGCGCATCCGCTACCCGGACGGGCGTGTCGTCTCGCTGCACAACACGATCGACACGGAGGGCGGAAAGGAATTCGACGCGGCGCGGTGGCTCTCGTCGTTCCGCCTCGAGGCGGGGCTCCCGGTCTGGACCTTCGACATCGAAGACGTCCGCCTCGAGAAGCGGGTGCTGATGCCGCACCTGCAGAACACGACGCATGTCGCCTATCGCCTGCTGTCGAAGGAGCCGGTCCGCCTGGAGCTCCGTCCGCTGGTGGCGTTCCGTCTGCACGAAGCGCCGGTCAACCACCCGGTGCCGGCGCCGTACGGTCTCTACGCGCTCGGCGATCGGTTCGAGCTGACGCCCGGCGGCGATCTGCCGCCGCTGCGGATGTTCCTGTACGGCGCGGACAAGGCATTCACCGTGACGCC
>DASQAX010000373.1:0-24703 GCA_035635535.1 Vicinamibacterales bacterium
CGGGCGTACTGGCTGAAGGTCCACGAGATTCCCGACGTCGGCCCCGATGGCCGCGGCAAGGCGATCGCGAACCTCGTCTCGATGGAGGAAGGCGAACGCATCGCGGCGCTGCTGGCGGTGAAGGAATTCGAGGAAGACAAGTTCATCGTGATGGGATCGCGAAACGGCGTCGTCAAGAAGACCGAGCTGAGCGCGTTCAGCAACCCGCGCGCCGGCGGCATCATCGCGATGGGCGTCGAGGAAGGGGACGCGGTGATTGCCGCCAACGTCTCGGACGGCACGGGCGAGATCTTCATCGCGACGCGCGACGGCATGGCCATCCGCTTCGCGGAAGGCGACGTGCGCCCGATGGGACGCAGCGCCTACGGCGTGAAGGGCATCTCGCTGCGCGAAGGCGACGCGGTCGTGGCCATGGAAGTCCTGACGCCCGGCGGCACGATCCTCTCGGTCACCGAGCAGGGATACGGCAAGCGGACCGAGATCGACGAATACCGCCTGCAGTCGCGCGGCGGCATCGGCATCATCAACATCCAGACGTCCGAGCGGAACGGCAAGGTGATCGGCATGGCGCACGTGTCCGACGATGCCGAGCTGATGCTGATCACGCAGCAGGGAAAGATCCTGCGCATGGCGGCGAAGGACATCCGGACCATCGGCCGTGCCACGCAGGGCGTGCGCCTGATCGACATCGAAGGCGACGACCGTGCCGTGTCCATCGCGCGGCTTGCCGAGAAGGACGAAGAAGAGTAGGCTCCGTCGCACACTGACCAATCCGGAGGAGGCCCCGATGTCACGGCGAGTGATCTTTGGCTGTGCGCTTCTCATCGTCGTCGCCTGCGGCTCTACGCCCGTCGAGCAGCAGCTGCTGACGCAGTTCTTCCGCGCGGCGCGCGTCCGCGACAACACGACGCTCTCCAGCATGTCCGCGGTCAGCTTCGACCCCCGAACCGAGGGCGCCGTCGAGGACTTCAAGATCGACAGCATCGGCGAGCCGCAGCATCGCCAGTTGCAGATTCAGCAGCTCACCGAGGAGCAGGAGAAGATCCGCGCCGACCAGGTCGAGTTCACGAAGAAGATGCGCGACTTCTATCAGTCCAACTCGATCGCGATCGATCGCGCCGCGAAGGCGGACCAGGCCAAACAGCCCGTTCGCGGCCAGGACGCGGCGCTGCTGACCGAATGGAAGAAATGGGATACCGACAGCCGTGACCTCGAACGCAAGCTCTCGCAGGCGCGCCAGCGGGTCGCCCGCGAGCGGTCGACGGCCGTCAACAGCCTGACGCCGCCAGGCCGCCAGGACGTGGACGTCACAGGCATGGACGTCGACATGATCACGGAGCCGGTCACGGTCACCGCACAGGTGCAGACGCCCGACGGAAAGACGGCGCCGAAGACACTCGTGGTGACGCTGCAGCGCGCGGCCGGCAAGAAGGACGGCCAGACGATCGAAGGACGCTGGCTCATCATGTCGATCCAGCCCCCGGGCGGCGCCGCTCCGCAGACGTAGGCCGACCCGAAGGTTCGGCCTCTACGCCATTTCGAGCTTCGCGTATTTCGCGCGAAGCGTCTTCTGTCCCACCGTGTTGAACCGGACGTGCAGCTTGATGTCGTCATCGAGCTGTTCGACCGACAGGACCGTCCCCACGCCGAAGTGCGGATGACGGACGCGGACCCCGGGATGCAGCCCGGCGGGCACCGACTGGTCCTCGTCCGCATACGCAAAATCGGGCTCTTCCCGCACCCTCCCGCCGCGATTCCCGCGGCCGTACGGATTCGCGCGGAAGTTGGAAAACGAGGTCTGGGGCGCGAGGAACGCCGACGGAACCTCGTCGACGAGCGCGGCGGGAATTTCGTCGATGAACCGCGAGGGGTCGGTTGACTGGTACTCGCCGAATACCCGCCTTCGCGAGGCCGACGTGAGCACGAGGCGCCGCTGCGCGCGCGTGATGCCGACGTAGCAGAGCCGCCGCTCCTCCTCGAGCTCCGCTTCGTCCTCCGCGGACCGCGAGTGCGGAAAGAGGCCTTCCTCGAGCCCGGCGATCGTCACGACCGGAAACTCGAGCCCTTTCGCGCTGTGCAGCGTCATCATCAGCACGCGCGCGTCGCGCGCGCCGGCTTCCTCGTCCACGTCGGAGAGCAGCGACAACTGATCGACGAAGCCGGCAAGCGACGGCTCCGGGTTGCGCGTCTCGTACTCCCGCGCGGCCGAGACCAGCTCCGCGAGGTTCTCGATCCGGCTTTCGGCGTCCTCGCTTCGCTCCTCGCGCAGGTCCTGAAGGTAGCCGCTCTGGTCCAGGACTTTTCCAAGCGCGATCGAGACGGACTCGCGCGACGCCATGCCCGTCAGCGCCAGGATCAGGTCGCGGAACGCCGCCAGCGACTGCGTGGCGCGCGGCGCCAGCAGGCGCCGGTCGATGGCGTGCACGAGCCGCGCCCACAGGGAATTGCTGGTGGCGACGGGCTGGAGCCCGGCCAGGAGCGGCGGACCCTCGCCATCGGCCGGCACATCGACCGATTCGAGCGACTCCATCACGCCCTTGCCGATGCCGCGCGCCGGCACGTTGATGACCCGCCTGAGGCTGACGTCGTCGTGCGGATTGAGCACCAGCTTCAGGTAGGCGAGCGCGTCCTTGATCTCCTTGCGCTCGTAGAAGCGGACGCCGCCGATGATCTTGTACGCGATGCCGGCGCGCCGCAGCGCGTCTTCGAGCGTCCGCGACTGGGCGTTGGTTCGATACAGCACGGCGACCGTGTTCTCGACGTCCTCGTGCAGCGCGCCGCGAGCGGTCCGCGCGATGAACTCGGCTTCGTCCAGGTCGTCGCCGGCGCGGTAATACAGGATCTTCGCGCCGCCCTTGCGCTCCGTGTAGAGCCGCTTGTCCTTGCGGTTCCGGTTCTGCGAAATGACCGCCGACGCGGCGTCGAGAATCACCTGCGTCGAACGGTAGTTGCGTTCGAGCTTGACGATGCGCGCTTCGGGGAAATCGTTCTCGAAGTCGAGGATGTTGCGGAGGTCCGCGCCGCGCCACTTGTAGATCGACTGGTCCGGATCGCCCACCACGCACAGGTTGCGATGCCGGCCGGCGAGCCGCTGGATGAGCAGGTACTGCGGGCGGTTCGTGTCCTGGTATTCATCGACCATGACGTGCACGAACTTGTTGCTGTACCGCTCGCGGACGGCTTCGGCCTTCTCGAACAGTTCCACGGTCTTCAGGAGCAGGTCGTTGAAGTCGAGCGCGTTGGCGTCGCGCAGCGCCTTCACGTACAGCTCGTAGAGCTTGCCAATCTGGGCGTCGCGCGGATGCCAGGAGTTCGCCGTGAAGACCTCGGGCCCCTCCATCCGGTTCTTCGCGTGGCTGATGCGCGCCAGCGCCAATCGCGGCTGGACGGCGCTTTCCTCGCCGCCGACCTGCCGCAGCGCCTGCTTCATCACCGTGAGCTGGTCGGTGGAGTCGTAGATCACGAAGTCGCGCGAGAGCCCGATGTGGGGCGCCTCGCGGCGCAGCAGCCGCGCGCACAGCGCGTGGAACGTCGAGATCCACATGCGCCTGCAGTCCACGCCCAGGAGCGTCTCGACGCGCGTCCGCATCTCCTCGGCCGCCTTGTTGGTGAAGGTGACGGCAAGGAGGCGGTCGGGCTCGCAGAGGCCTTCGCTGACGAGATACGCGATGCGGTGCGCGATGACGCGCGTCTTGCCGGACCCCGCGCCGGCGAGAATCAGCAGCGAGCCTTGGGTGTGAAGAACGGCTTCCTGTTGTTCAGGATTGAGGGCGGAAAGAAGATCCAACCACCCTATTCTACCGTCACGCTCTTCGCGAGATTCCTCGGCTGATCGACGTCGCAGCCGCGGCGGACGGCGATGTGATACGCGAGCAACTGGAGCGGGATGGTCATCACGATCGGCGTCAGCAGCGCCGTCGTCGCCGGCAGCGGCACCATCACGTCGCGCTGCGGATCGAGCACGGCGGCCATCCGCGCGTCGCCCTCGGTCGTCAGCGCAATCACGGAACCGCCGCGGGCCTTCGCCTCCTGGACGTTGCCGATCATCTTCTCGAACACGTGATCGTTGGGCGCAATCGCCACGACCGGCATCTGCTCGTCGATGAGCGCGATGGGCCCGTGCTTCATCTCCCCGGCCGGATACCCTTCGGCGTGGATGTACGAGATTTCCTTGAGCTTCAGCGCCCCCTCCAGCGCGATCGGGTAGTTGATTCCCCGACCGAGGTACAGGAAATCGGTGCGGTTGTAGAACCGCTCCGCGACCTTCTCCATCGCCGCCGACGCCTTGATCGTCTGCTCGATGATGTGGGGCAGCTGCAGCAGCTCCGCGATGTGGTTGCGGATTTCCGCCGGGGCCAGGGTGCCGCGCACCTGCGCCATGTAGAGCGCGAGGAGCTGCAGGGCGACCAGCTGCGACGTGAAGGCCTTGGTGGAGGCGACGCCGATTTCCGGCCCCGCGTGCGTGTAGACGGTCCCCTCCGCGTCACGCGTCGCCATGCTGCCGACGACGTTGCAGATGGCGATGCTGCCGGCCCCCTTGCGCTTGGCCTCGCGGAGCGCGGCCAGCGTGTCGGCCGTCTCACCCGACTGCGTGATGACGATGGCGAGCTCGTTCGGCGCGACGATCGGGTTGCGGTACCGGTACTCGGAGCCGTAATCGACTTCGACGGGCAGCTGCGCGAGCGCCTCGATCAGGTACTTCCCGACCAGCCCCGCGTGCCACGACGTGCCGCAGGCGATGATGCTCACCTTCTGGGCGGCGCGCAGCCTGTCTTCGGAGATGTTCAGGTCCTCGAGGAAGATCTGCCCGCTGTCGAGCGAGACGCGCCCGAGAACGGTATCGCGCGCGGCCGTCGGCTGCTCGTAGATTTCCTTGAGCATGAAGTGCTTGTGGCCGCCCTTTTCCGCCGCGATCGGGTCCCACAGGACGCGCTGCGTCGTTTTCGAGACCGCGTGCCCCTCGTAGTCGGTGAATTGCACGCCGGACCGCGTGATGATCGCCATCTCCTCGTCGCCGAGGAACACGACGTCGCGCGTGTGCGCGAGGATCGCCGGGATGTCGGACGCGACGAAGAACTCGTCCTTGCCGAGACCGATGACGATCGGCGGGCCGTTGCGGACCGCGACAATCTTCTCCGGGTCCTCGACCGACACGAGCACGATCGCGAACATGCCGCGCATGTAGGTCAGCGCGCGGCGCACCGCGTTCTCGAGGCCGTCGTCGTGCATCTCGCGCTCGACGAGGTGCGCGACGATCTCGGTGTCGGTTTCGGTCTTGAACTCGTGGCCCTGGGACTGGAGCTCCTTTTTCAGCTCCAGGTAGTTCTCGATGATGCCGTTGTGGACGACGACGATGCGCCCGGTGCAGTCGCGGTGCGGGTGCGCGTTCTCTTCGGTCGGACGGCCGTGCGTCGCCCAGCGCGTGTGTCCGACGCCGTAGAGACCGTCCACCGGCTCGACTCGGATGGCCTGTTCGAGATTCGCCAGCTTGCCGGCCGACCGGCGCAGCGAAATCCCCTCCGGGCTGACGACTGCGACCCCCGCGGAGTCATAACCGCGATATTCCATCCGGCGCAGGCCCTCGATGAGGACCGGCACCACGGGCTTCGAGCCGATGTATCCGATGATTCCGCACATAGCTGTCTTCCTTGGCTTCCGCCTAGTCCTTGCTGCTTTGGGCTTTCCTGCGTTCCACCCAGCCGTCCACGTTCGACTGGCGCCCCCGGGCGATGCCGAGGGCGCCGTCTGGCACGTCCTCGGTAATCGACGAGCCGGCTGCCACGTAGGCACCCTTGCCGACTCGCACTGGGGCGATCAACTGACTATCACTGCCGATGAATGCCCCGTCCTCGATGATCGTCGGGTACTTCTTCGTCCCGTCGTAGTTGCAGGTGATGGTTCCGGCGCCGACATTCACCCGCTCGCCGATGGTGGCATCGCCGAGGTAGGCAAGGTGGTTGGCTTTTGAGCCCGCTCCCATCGTGGTCTTCTTCAACTCCACGAAATTGCCGATCTTTGCCCGTTCGCCCACTACCGACTCCGGCCGGAGATGCGCGAACGGCCCGACCGAGGCGCCCTCTGCAATACGTGAACCGATGATGAGGCAGAAGTTCAGGATCACGGATTTGTCGGCGATTTCGGACCCGACGATTCGGACGTGGCTGTGGATTTCACAGGCCGCCCCAATCCGGCTCTGTCCCTCGATGGCCACGCCGGGGTGTATCACCGTGTCGGGGCCGATTTCGACGTCCGGATCGATGTAGGTCGTGGCCGGGTCGACGATGGTGACGCCGGCCGCCATCAGTTCTTCGTTTTTTGTCTGTCTCACGATTCGGCTCACTTCCGCGAGTTCCGTGCGGCTGTTGATACCCCGGATTTCCTGGGGATTGTCGACTACGAGCGTTTCGACCGGCAGCTTCCGCCGCCGGTAGATCGCCACGAGGTCTGTCAAGTAATACTCGCCCTGGGCGTTTTGCGCCGCGATTCCGCGCAGCGCGTCGAACAGCGGCGCGAGGTCGAAGGCGTAGATGCCGCCGTTGATCTCTCGAATCTGACGCACGTCCGGGGACGCGTCACGTTCCTCGACGATTCGGGCAATGCGGCCCCTCGTCCGGACGATTCGCCCGTAGCCGTAGGGCCGTTCGACGACGGCGGTGACGACCGTTGCGGCGGCGTTTGCGGCCTGATGTGCCTCGACAAGCCGGCGCAGCGTGGAGCCCTTGAGGAGCGGCACGTCGCCCGAAAGAAGGACCACCGTCCCCTGTTTTCCGGCAAGCCGTGCCTCGGCTTGCTGGAGGGCGTGGGCCGTTCCGAGCTGCGGCTCCTGAACAACGAAGCCAATGTTTGGGCGGCTGCCTGTGGCAGCACGCACTGATTCGGCGCCGTGGCCGATGACAAGAGTCACCGTGGAGGGAGAAATCGCATCCGCCGCCTGCAGCACGTGCTCGATCAGCGGCCGCCCGACCAGCGAATGGAGCACCTTGGGCAGCCTGGATTTCATCCTGGTTCCCTGCCCAGCCGCCAGAACGACAACGTGAATTTCTGGGGACATCTCAAATAAGTTAATTACCCAATTTTTTGGCTCGCTCGATGGCTGAGTAGACGTCCCTGGGTCTCCGACCCGACCGCCTGGCCAGTTCCACGAGAGCCTGACGCCGAGAGCCGCCAGCCGATTCTGTCATTCGACAGAATTCGCGTACTACGTCTTCATCTGTAAGGCGGATCTCATTGGTATCAAGATGATTAACCGCAGGACCGACGATGATGGTGAACTCGCCCCGAGGGTCTGAGAAGCGCTCGACGAGATCGGACGCAGTGCCGCGAACGAACTCCTGGTGGAGTTTGGTGAGCTCACGCCCCGCCACAATTGGTCGTATGCCAAATACAGGCGCCGCTTGACGCAATGTGGCTTGGATTCGATGCGGCGCCTCGAAGAACGAGAACGCATGCGGTGTCTTGGAGATCTCCTCGAGCCATTTCTTACGGGCGTTTGCCTTATTTGGAGCGAAGCCGAAGACCGTGAACGGCACCATCTCAAATCCTGACGCGATGAGGGCGGCGAGAGGTGCGCTCGCTCCGGGGATTGGATCAACGCGGATCCCTCTTTCGACGGCTTCCTTTACGAGCTCCACGCCGGGGTCCGAGACGCCGGGCGTGCCCGCGTCGGTCACGATTGCCACGTGCTGTCCGGCCTCGAGTCGACTGATGAGCTGGGGCACCCGTGATCGCGTGTTGTGTTCGTGAAAACTCACCATCCTCGTCTCAATCTCATGATGGCTGAGCAGCCGCGCCGTTCGCCGCGTGTCTTCGGCCGCAATGACGTCCACCTCGCGGAGCACGCGCAGAGCCCGGAGCGTGATGTCTTCGAGGTTGCCGATGGGGGTCGCGACCACGTACAACGTGCCGGACATCGGGAAGGACAGTAGATTATTGTACCATTGCGGGATGTGCGCTCACCGAGTCGAGCAGCAGAGCGCCGCCATGATCACGCATGTACCCATCGGAGCCGTTCCCGCATTTTGTCGACGACTACCTCGCCTATCTTTACGAGGTTTGTCCGACCCAGGCGACGCTCGACGGCATCCACCTGCACGATGACCTCCTCGAGGACCTGAGCCGCACGGCCGTCGACGCCCACGTCCGGGCGTTATCCGGGTTCGGCCGCCGGCTCCATCAGATCGATCCGGCCACCCTCCCTCCCACCGAGCGGATCGAACACCCGATCGTCGCATCGAACATCGAGGCGCGGATGTTCGAGTTCGAGGACGTCCGCACCTGGGAGCGGAACCCGCAGATTTACGCGGACCTGATTGGGACGAGCCTCGCCGGCCAGGCGCTGTTCGCGTACGCCCCGGACGCGGAGCGGGCGCGCCGCATCGTCTCGAAGCTCCGGCAGGTCCCGCGCCTCGTGCAGGCCGCGCGCGAGAACATCCGGGACGCGCCCGGCATCTTCGTCAAGATGGGGATCGAGAGCTGGCGCGGCATCCTCAAGTTCATCGACGCCGACCTGCCGCGCGCCTTCGCCTCGCTCGACGACCTGCACATTCTCGGCGACCTGGCGGACACGTCCGCGGAAGCGTCGAACGCGATCAAGGGTTACATCGACTACCTCGAAAACGATCTCGCGCCGAGAGCGAAGGCGTCGTTCCGCCTCGGACGGGGGCGGTTCGAGAAGAAGCTGCGGCTCGAGGAAGGCATCACGTTCACGGCGGACCGCCTGCTCGCCATCGCGCTTCGCGAGCTGCACGAGGTGCAGGAGGAGTTCCGCTCCGTCGCCGGCCGGCTGCCCGGCGGCGACGTCCAGGCGGCGTGGCGCGCCGCGACCGAACGGCATCCCGCCCCCGGCGAGGTCGTCAAGGCCGCGGAGGCGCAGGTCAAGGAGCTCGAGCAGTTCCTCCGCCGCCAGTCGATCGTCACCGTCCCCGACGGCGAGCCCGTCGTCGTCGCGCCGACGCCGGAGTTCTATCGCTGGACGTTCGCGTCGATGTGGACGCCCGGCCCGTTCGAGGCCAAACCGAGCCGCGCGTATTACTACCTGACCGACGCGGATCGGAGCTGGCCGCCCGAGCGGCAGGAAGAGCACCTGCGGTACTTCAACTACCCGATCCTCTGGCACATCTCGATTCACGAGGCCTACCCGGGCCACTTCCTGCACTTCCAGCATCTGCGGCAGGTCGAGTCGAAGGTCCGAAAGTCGGTCTTCTTCGCGCCGGCGTCGCTGGTCGAAGGATGGGCGCACTACTGCGAGCAGATGATGGTCGAAGCGGGGTTCCGGCGGAGCGAGCCGGAGATCAAGCTCGGGCAGCTTGCCGAAGCGCTCGTCCGCCTGGCGCGCTTCATCGTCTGCATCCGCCTTCACTGCGAGGACATGTCGGTGGAGCAGGGGATGCGGTTCTTCCGCGACGAGGCGTTTCTCGAAGAGGCGACCGCGCGAAAGGAAGCCGAACGCGGGACCTTCGATCCGACGTATCTCGTGTATACCGTCGGCAAGCTGATGATGCTGAAGCTGCGGCGCGACTTCAAGGAGGAGCAGGGCGGCAAGTACTCGCTGCGCGCGTTCCACGACGCGGTGCTCGCGCAGGGCTGCGCGCCGTTTTCCGCGATGCGGCGCCTGCTCCTCCACGACTCGGTCGACGCGGTGCTGGAGTGAGGGTACTGGAGTAAGAACGTGCCGTTATACGAATACGAGTGCGACGCCTGCGGCCGCCGGTTCGAGGTGATTCATCAGAAGTTTTCGGATCCGCCGGTCGACGTGTGCAAGGAGTGCGGCAAGGGTCCCGTTCGCCGCCTGGCCTCGTCGCCCGCGATTCAGTTCAAGGGATCCGGCTGGTACGTCACCGACTACGCGCAGAAAGGGAAGTCGGATTCGTCGTCAGAGGCGCCGGCCGGGAAGACCGGCGACGGCGCGAAGACGGGCGACGGCGCGAAGACCGACAGCACGGGCGGCAGCGGGGCCGCGAAGACCGACACCGCGAAGAGCGAGACGACCACTACCGCGACGAAGTCGAAAGACTCGTGAGCGTGTCGAGGTACTTGCGGAACGGCTCCGCGAGGTCCGGCCGCCGCAGCGCGAAGTAGACCAGCGCCTTCAGGAAACCGAGCTTGTTGCCGGTGTCGTGGCGCACGCCGTCGATCTCGCACGCGTAGAGCGGCCGCGATCGCAGCAGATGGCGCAGGCCGTTGGTGAGCTGGATTTCTCCGGTCCGATCGCTGGTCGTGGCTTTCAGCGACGCGAAGATGTCGGGCGTCAGGATGTAGCGGCCGATGATCGCCAGATTCGAGGGCGCCTCCTCGCGTCGTGGCTTCTCGACCAGGTCGGTGATGCGATGGACGCCGCGCCCCAGGTTCGGCGCCGCCTCGTCGATCTTGACGATACCGTAGCTCGAGACGTCTTCGGCGGGAACGCGCTCGACCGCCAGCACCGGACCGTCGACCCTGGCGAACACGTCGATCATCTGTTTCAGCGCCGGCGGGTCCGCGTCGATGACGTCGTCTCCCAGGATGACGGCGAACGGTTCGTCGCCGACGAGATTCTGCGTCACGAGCACCGCGTGCCCGAGCCCGAGCGGCTCGCCCTGCCGCACGTACGAGACGTTGATCAGCTGGGTGATCTTGCGGATCTCTTCGAGCTGCGCCGTCTTGCCGCGCTGCTCGAGATAGCTTTCGAGCTCCACCGCCACGTCGAAGTGGTCCTCGATGGCGTTCTTGCCGCGGCCGGTGACGATGACGATGTTGTCGACGCCGGATTGAACCGCTTCCTCGACGCCGTACTGGATGACGGGCTTGTCGACCAGCACGAGCATCTCCTTCGGTTGCGCCTTCGTGGCGGGGAGAAACCGCGTGCCGAGCCCCGCCGCCGGAAAAACCGCCTTCCGAATCCTGCCACTCATGTTGTCATCCTATCGCAGGGCGCTGTTGTACGATGAGACCGCGACGCGCCCGACATGATCGATCCCGCCTACCTCAGAGAGAACCTCGAAACCGTCAGAGCCGCGCTTGCCAACCGCGGCGTCGACATGACGCGCGAGCTCGAGGAGCTGGCCGCGCTCGAGACACGGCGCAGGCGCCTGCTGCCGGAGCTCGAGGGCCTCAAGCGCGAGCAGAACACGGCGGGCGACGAGGTCGCGCGCGCCAAGCGCCAGGGGCTCGACACGGCGAAGATCCAGGAGGCCAGCCGCCAGCGCGCGCAGGAGATCAAGCAGAAGGGCGTCGAGCTCGATTTGATCGAGCAGCGGAGGAACAACGGCCTGCTCGTCATTCCGAACCTGCCGCACGCGAGCGTGCCGGCGGGCAAGAGTGCCGCGGACAACATGGAAGTGCGGCGCGCCGGCACGCCGCGTGCCTTCACGGTCCCGCCGCAGCCGCACTGGGATCTCGGGCCGGCGCTCGGCATCATCGACTTCGAGCGCGGGACGAAGATCGCGGGCGCGCGATTCACCGTGCTCGTCGGCGCGGGCGCGCGGCTGGCGCGCGCGCTGATCAACTTCATGCTCGACCTCCACACGAAGCAGCACGGCTACACGGAGGTCGAGCCGCCGTTCCTGGCCAACACGGCCACGCTGACCGGCACCGGCAACCTGCCGAAGTTCGAAGCCGATCTCTTCAAGATCGCCGGCGACTGGGATCTCTACCTGGTGCCGACCGCCGAAGTGCCGCTGACGAACATGCATCGCGGAGAAATCCTCGACGGCCGCTCGCTCCCTATCCGTTACACGGCCTACACGCCGTGCTTCCGCAGCGAGGCGGGGTCGTACGGGGCCGACGTGCGCGGCCTGATCCGCCAGCATCAGTTCGACAAGGTGGAGCTGATGGCGTTCGCCCGCCCCGAGGAATCGTACGACGAGCTCGAACGGCTCACCGGGAACGCCGAGGAGGTGCTCAAGCGTCTCGAATTGCCGTACCGGACGGTGCTGCTCTGCACGGGCGACATGGGGTTTCAGTCGGCCAAGACGTACGACCTGGAGGTGTGGCTGCCGAGCCAGCAGACGTATCGCGAGATCTCGTCGTGCAGCAACACGGAGGCGTTCCAGGCGCGGCGCGCCAACATCAAGTTCCGTCCCGAACCGGGCGGCAGGACCGAGTTCGTGCATACGTTGAACGGCTCGGGGCTGGCCGTCGGCCGCACGCTCATCGCGATCCTGGAGAACTATCAGGAGCACGATGGCTCCGTGACCATCCCGGCGGCGCTGCGCCCGTACATGGACGGTCTCGAGAAGATAACGCGAGCGTAACGGGGGGAGCTCGTTACGCTCGTTCGAGCTGCTGGGCGCTCGAATGTCGGCCGGAGTTCCGCGAACGGCGGCCCGCCTTGTCCCGATACATGCGCTCGTCGGCCGCCGCGAGCAGCTCCTCGAACGTCGCGCCTTCGTCCGGGAAGCGCGCGGGCCCCGCGCTGATCGAGAGCGCCATGCGGACGCCGGGACGCGGCTCGAAGGGGTGCGCGGCCACCGCGTTCTGAATCTCCATCACGCGGCGCGCCTCGTTCTCGGCGTTGCAATCCCACAGGATCACGACGAATTCATCACCCGCGAAGCGGGCGCACAGGTCCGTTTGACGCACCGTCGAGCGCAGCACGTTGCCGACGCTGCGAATGGCGCGGTCGCCCGCTTCGTGGCCGTAGGTATCGTTGATTTCCTTCAGCCGGTCGAGGTCGAGGACGACCACGCTGAAGCTCGCCTTCGCGCGCGTCGCGTGGGCGAGCCCGGCTTCGAACTGGCGGTCGAGCGAGCGGCGGTTCGGCAGCCCCGTCAGCGGATCGGTGTGCGACTCGTGCTGCGTCTGCTCGAACCGCGTCGAGTTGTAGATGACCGCGGCGGCCTGATCGCTGACGCGTCCGAGCACGCGCCGGTGCTCGTCGGTGAAGCAGCCCGGGACCATGTGGTAGATCACGATGCCGCCGATCAGGCGGCCCTCGAATCGGAGCGGGCACGACAGCACCGAGGTCAGGTCCTCGCCGTGCAAGGCGCGCCCGTCGGCGCACGAGGGCAGCCGCAGCGACAGCTCGCTCCACGACTTCGGCGCCGACTTGAAGAGCGCTTCCGTGCCCGGTCCGTGCGCGTAGCGGCACGCGTATCCCTGCTCTTCGTCGCCGAGGAAGAGGGCGCAGGTGACGAACGGCACCAGCCGGCTGACCTTCTCCTGGATCAACGCCATCGCTTCGGCGACGCCGAGGCTCGAACCGAGCGCCTGCGCAATCTCGTAGAGCGTCTGCTCCTCGCGGTGCGCGCCGGCGATGTCCTGCAGCGCGACCCGATCGCCGACGGCCTCCGAATCCGTCTCCACGACGGTCGCGTTGACCAGGAGCCGGGCGACCAGCAGATCCACGAGCGCGGGGTCATAGGCGGTGCCGGAGTATTCGCGGACGACGTTGAGCGCTTCGGCTTCGCTGCGGCTCGCGCGGTACGGCCGGTCCGACTGCAGCGTGCTGTAGCAGTCCGCGATCGCGAGGATGCGGGCGCCGATCGGGATGCCCTCGCCGCTCAGGCCGCTCGGGTAGCCGCAGCCGTCCCAGCGCTCGTGATGGCAGAGCACGAGGTCGCTGACGGGGCCGGCAAACGGCACGTTCCGCAGGATCTCGGCGCCGACGCGCGGATGAATCTTGACGCGCTCGAACTCCTCGGGCGTGAGCGCCGCGGGTTTCGACAGGATGTGCTCGGGCACGGCCATGTTGCCGACGTCGTGCAGCAGCGCCGCCGTGCGCACCGCCTGGATCTCCTCGTCCGAGAGGCCCGCGGCCTCCGCGAGCATCGCCGCGTAGTACTGAATCGATCGGACGTGCTCCGGGGTGCAACCGGCCTTCGCTTCGATCGCGAGCGCGAGCGCTTCGATCGTGGCAAGCTGCACTTCCATTGCGCGGTGCGTGTCCTCCTGCTCCTTGCGGAGCCGCGCGACGACGGTGTGATAGCTGCGGAAGACGAGGTAGAGCGGCAGCGCCAGCAGCATCAGCCACACGAACCAGCCGCGGCTCCACGCCTCGCTGGCGAGCGCCGCCAGCGCCGCGCCCGCAAAATAGCTCGGCGCGCTCCAGAGAAAGTTCTGGTGCCAGACGACCGGCAGCGGCTGTCGCGTCGAGAACGCGATGGCCCCGGCAACCAGGAAACTGTTGACGAAGAAGTACAGGGGCGCCGCCATCGCCGCGCCGCGCATCATCGCGGCGAAGTCGCCGGCCGACGCGCCACCGAACCAGATCAGAGGGAGCCCGCCCACGGCGACGGTCACCGTCAGCGACGCGATGCTGAAGACGGTCCGGTGCAGCGGATTGCGTCCGCCGGTGCGCAGCGTGCACTGCGCCCAGGCGCTGATGGCCGCGATGCAGACGGCGCTTGCCGGTCCCAGCGCGAAGAGCGACCAGAAGTTCACGGCGTGCGACAGCGAGAGGGTCGACTGGCTGCGGCCGAGGGGCAGCTCGATTTTCGCGGCCGACGTCACGACCCCAAGGACCAGCAGCGTCGCGAACAGCAACGTGTCATCGAGGCGCAGATGGAGCGCTGCCACTGTGACGCATGCCGCGCCGCCGGCGACGACCGCGGCGACGTACACGCGCGCCACAGCTGGCAGACCAAGGAACGTTGGGTTGTCCGTCTTCCGTCTCTTCATACCCATATGACTTGGTGCGACTCGAGGGGCGTTGGGGGAACGTAACGCAACCTTAATGCCTGAGTTGGCGTGAGCAGCCTTGGAACGCGGCGAGATGGGGTTTATGCCTCGTAAATACAAGAAAAATAGATGTTTGATGTTTTCAATCGCTTTGAAACCGTGTGTAACGCCCGCGTGTCATCTCGGAGCACGTTGTACGCATAGTGTTCCCTTTTGGGCCATTGCCTGACGAGGCTGTCGCGAATCCGGTAGGGTTACACTCTCGGCGGCGTGCCGATTTCCGGAGGGATGGCCGAGTGGTTGATGGCGGCGGTCTTGAAAACCGTTGTACCCGAAAGGGTATCGGGGGTTCGAATCCCTCTCCCTCCGCCAACCTTCGCTCCGGTGCCAGGCGAAGGTTGCGCGCCATAGCGGCGAAAGGACTGACCTTCCTCACCGCCGGCTTCATACTCACCGCCGCCTCGGCCGAGGCGCAGCCAGTTCCTCTGACGATCACCTGCAACGACGCAAACGGGCGAGCCGTGACCGCCGTGCAGGTCTCGAACGGAACGATCGCGAAGGCGGCTATCGACTCGGATGCACGCGCGGTCGTCCAGTACGATCCCCGGAAAGTCGATGGCGTTCTGCCACAGGATCAACTCTTTGTGTACGCCCATGAGTGCGGCCACCACGCGCTGGGGCACGATCCGCGGGCGTCATTCAGCGCCGCCCAGGAGCAGGAGGCTGACTGCTACGGAATTCGCGCGCTGGTGAGTAGAGTCGGATTGACTCCGTCCGACGTGGCCATCCTGCAGACGGACATGACCGGGCTTGGAAACAGCATGGCGCGGCGTCTGCCCTGGCGTCCGCGCACCTACGATCTGGAGGGATGCGTGCCGGCGGTCGCCGCGCGGCGGCTGGCGGCAGCGCGGCAAGGCGAGACGAGTCCCGACGCATGCGTTGTCCACAACGACGGCGAGAACGCCATCGAGAAGGCGTCTCGCGATGGGCGCGTCATCGACGGCATGTATTCAGTTCGCAACGCTTGCGCGCGCGACGTACACTGCACGTTTACGATCGAAGTCGGTACGCTGCTGGAGTCGGACGTCGACGTCGGGAGCTGGCGCAGCTTTCGAGTTCGTCGCACCATGACGCAGGAACACATGCTGAAGTCCGGGCAGGCGGGTTCGTCCGCGAAGACCGAGTTTCGCTTTCAGGCAACGGTCGACACCGTGCCAGCTCGCGAGCTGGTGGACTTCCGCGTCACACCCGCCTGCCGCTACTAGCCCGCGTGCCCGCATCAACCCTGACGCATCTCGAATGTTCACGCCCCGGCTGCGGACACACGTTCGATTTCAGGCAGCCGCAGAACCTCTGTAAAGCCTGCGGCGGCCCACTCCTCGCCAGGTATGACCTTGCAAAGGCGCGGAGCACGTTCAGCCGCGCGGCCGTGAAGACTCGCGTCTCGTCGATGTGGCGATACGAGGAAGTCATGCCCGCGGCGCCACCCGTGACGCTCGGCGAGGGCATGACGCCGCTGATGCACGCGCCCCGGCTCGGCGAGCATCTCGGTCTCGAACGGCTGTACATCAAGGACGAAGGCCAGAACCCGACCAACTCGTTCAAGGCGCGTGGCCTGTCGGCCGCCGTCAGCATGGCGAAGGCGCTCGGCATCCGCACCATCGCACTGCCGACGGCGGGCAACGCCGGCGGAGCCGCCGCAGCGTATGCGGCGCATGCCGGACTTCGGTGCGCGATCGCGATGCCATCCGACACCCCCGCCGCCATCGTTCTCGAATGCCGCGCGTTCGGCGCGGACGTCCATCTCATCGACGGCCTGATCTCCGACTGCGGCGCGTTCATCGCGAAGAACGCCTCTGCCAACGGCTGGTACGAAGTGTCGACGCTGAAAGAGCCGTACCGCATCGAGGGCAAGAAGACGATGGGCTACGAGCTATGGGAGGAGCTCGAGGCGGGATTGCCCGACGTCATCGTCTATCCCACGGGAGGAGGCGTCGGCCTCATCGGGATGTGGAAGGCCTTCGAGGAGCTGGAGGTCATGGGGCTCACGGGGAAGGCGCGGCCGCGAATGATTGCGGCGCAAGCCGAAGGATGTGCGCCGATTGTCCGCGCATTCGAGCAGCACCAGCCCGCGTCCGTGATGTGGGAGAGCGCCGCCACGGTCGCCGCCGGGCTGCGCGTGCCGAAGCCGCTCGGCGACTTCCTGATCCTGTCGGATGTCTACGCGAGCCGCGGCGAAGCGGTGGCCGTGAGCGACGCCAGGCTCATGGCGTCGTGCGTCGACATGGCGAGGTTCGAAGGCGTGTTCGGCGCGCCGGAAAGCGGCGCGGGGCTGGCAGCCATCAGCACGCTGGTTGCGGCGGGAAAAATCGCGCGCCACGAGTCCGTCGTGCTCTTCAACACGGGCGGCGGATACAAGTACTCTGAGGCCTGGCGTGCGGCGCTCAATCAATAACGTGCTTAGTGCCGTTCACGCGGGCGGCGGCGGCGGACGTCGCCGTTGGGAGCCGGTGGTGGAGCGGCGGCGATGAGCGATCGATTGATTTCGTCGCGGAGCCGCTGGGCCTTGTCGATCAGCGTCTTGAGCTGCCGCGAAAAATCCGCGAGCCGCACCTTCGTCAGCCGCCGCCCTCCAGCCATAGAGGCAGCAGCATAACAGACAGAATTCCGTCTTAAATCTCAACCGTTCGCGATGACGCAGGGTCCGAAAGTACGGGGCCTACCTACTCGGGCGGAGTGTCCCCGTCGACAGGGCCAACCGGTTGCTGCAGCACCGTTCGCACGAACTCGTCTTCAGGCACGGCGCCGAGAATCTCGATCGTCCCGTTGACGATCGTCTTCGGTACGCCCGTGACCTGGTATTGCCGCGACAGGTCCATGAATTCGGTGGCCTCGACGCACGTCGCCCGAATGAGCGGGTGCTCAATCGCCATCCGGTGCGCGAGCGTGACCATCCGCGGGCAATGGGGACAGGTGGGCGTCACGAACACCTGGATGTCGAGCGGCGTGGTGACGTGCTCGGCGATCAGCTTCCGGCTCGCGTCGCTCAGCCCCGAGTCGTCGCCGCCGGCAAGGGCAACCGCCTCGACCAGCGACATGAACTCGTAGCCCGCGGGCGCGCCGAAGAACCGCATACGCGTGTATTTGCCATCGCGAAGAATCGCGACCGCGGGAATGTGGCTGATGCCGTACTGCTCCGAGCGCTCCTTGTCGAGGATGGAGTTCACCTCCTCGAGCGAGACCCGGTCGTTGAGGCTGACGACCTCGTCGAGGACCTGCCGCGCGATGACCGCGCTCTCGGGGCCGCCGATCGTCTGGGTGAAGAACAGCAGCGTGACCGGGTGATGGATGGCGGCGAGGTGGTCGCGGACGGTCTGCCGGTCGGATTCCGAGAGCAGCGCCATTCCCTTAGAACTTGAACAGGTCGTCGAACGCCTTTCGCGCGTCGTCGCTGCGCGGCGTCGTCGTTTCGCGCTCGACGGTGGTGCGCGGCGAGAAGAAGGTGCAGGAGTTGCGGGTGTTCTTCGGCGAGATGCGGGCGGTCAGCCGCGTGTCCATGCACTCGAACCGGCTGCCGGGATCGAACGACACGCATTGCGAGCACGTGTGGAGATCGGTGCCGCACTTCGGGCACCGCGTCTCGAACCCGACGTCGGACGACACGGGATTGCCGCACTGCGAGCAGCGCACGACCTCGCGGAAGCCCGGCATGTTGAGGTTCTTCGGGCCGTCCTGCGAGATGCGTCGAGCTCCGGCGGGCGCACCCGGCTCAGGTGGTTTTCGCAGCGTGGGCTTCGGCGCGCGCTCGCGTTGATCGTCCTGGTAGCCGCGCTGCCGGTACTTCCGTTCGTCGCTCATCGGAGTGATTGTCCTTCCTTGATCCTTTTTTCACAACTGTGGTACAAGCCTTGGTTGGTCACTTCGACAAGGGTCTCCGTGTAAGCAGGCTCCACTGCACGCGGTGGGCGTACCGAACGACGTCAGATGCCGCAGATATTCCGCCGAAGCGCCAATACCCTCTCTAAAGTCAGTATCTTCGGCCTTCTCTCCCTCGGCGGCGGCCTGGTTTTGCTGGCAATCGTGCTCGCGCGATCGAGTTACGTCACCAGGCAGCAGCTCTTCGTCGAGCAGCCGCTCCAGTTCAGCCACATGCACCACGTCACCGACGACGGCATCGACTGTCGGTACTGTCATACGTCGGTCGAGACGTCTTCGTTCGCGGGAATTCCGCCGACGAAGACGTGTATGAACTGCCATGCGGTTCTGTTCGCCAATGCTACGTTCCTCGAGCCCGTGCGCGCGAGTTTCCGGGACAACCGCCCGCTGCACTGGATCCGCGTCCACGATCTTCCGGACTTCGTCTACTTCAACCACAGCATTCACATCAAGAAGGGCGTTGGCTGCGAGACCTGTCACGGGCGCATCGACCAGATGCCGCTGACCTACCAGCAGAACTCACTCCTGATGGAGTGGTGCATCGATTGCCACAGGAATCCCGCGCCGAATCTTCGTCCGCGCAGCGAGATTACGACGATGGGGTATCGCCCGGCCATGGATCAGTCCGTTCTGGGCCCCCAGCTGATGAAGGCATACAACGTCAACCCGCCCACGAACTGCTCGACGTGCCATCGATGAGTGACGCGAACGTGAACCAACGCAACCAGATCGATGCGTTGCGTGCACGCCTCGAGGCGACCCGGGGGCGGCAGTACTGGCGCAGTCTCGAATCGCTCGCCGAGACGCCCGAATTCAAGGAATTCCTTCACCGCGAGTTCCCGCAGAACGCATCCGAGTGGCTCGATCCCGTCGGCCGCCGCAGCTTCCTGAAGCTGATGGGCGCCTCGCTGGCGCTCGCGGGCGTCAGCGCCTGCACGCGGCAGCCGGACGAGGAAATCGTTCCGTACGTGCGTCAGCCGGAAGAAGAGGTCCCCGGCAAGCCTCTCTTTTTTGCCACCGCGATGCCGATGAACGGCGCGGGCATCGGGTTGCTGGTCGAGAGCCACGAGGGGCGTCCGACGAAGGTGGAAGGCAACCCGGATCACCCGTCGAGCCGCGGCGCCACCGACCTGTTCGCCCAGGCGTCCATCCTCGGTCTCTACGACCCGGATCGATCGCGAAACATCACGAACCTCGGCGACATCCGTCCGTTCAGCGGGTTCACGACTTCGCTGCAGGATCCGCTCAAGGCGCAGGAAGCCAGCCAGGGCGCCGGCATCAGGATACTGACGGAAACGGTCGCCTCGCCGACGCTCGGCGCGCAGATGCGCGAATTCCTGATGCGCTTCCCGCAGGCGAAGTGGGTCCAGTGGGATCCCGCCGGCCGTCACAACGCGCGCGCCGGCAGCCAGCTCGCCTTCGGCGACTACGTCGATGCGCAATACGCGATCGACAAGGCCGACGTCATCTTGTCGCTCGACGCGGACTTCCTCTGCACCAGCCCCTCCGGCGTTCGCCACTCGCGCGCGTTTGCATCGCGGCGGCGCCTCGAGGGTGACCAGGCGCAGCTCAATCGCCTCTACGCCGTCGAATGCGACGCCACCAACACCGGCTCGCGCGCCGATCACCGGCTGCCGCTGAAGGGGAGCGAGATCGAAGCGGTCGCGCGCGCCGTTGCGTCGCGCGTCGGGGTCGCGGGCGTGGGTGATGCGACCGTTCCGCAGGCGGCGATGCGCTGGATCGATCCGCTGGTGAGGGATCTCCAGGCCACCAGGGGCCGCAGCCTGGTCGTTGCCGGCGACGGCCAGCCGGCCATCGTGCATGCGCTCGCGCACGCGATGAACGACACGCTCGGCAACGTCGGGGCGACCGTCACGTACACGCAGACGGCCGAAGTGCAGCCGATGGATCAGCGCGCGGCGCTGCAGACGCTCGTCAACGACATGAACGCGGGGACGGTCGCGCTGCTGGTCATCATGAGCGCCAATCCGGTGTACAGCGCGCCGGTCGACTTGAAGTTTGCCGACGCGATGCAGAAGGTCGCGCTCCGCGTCCATGTCGGCCTGTACGAAGACGAGACCTCGGCGCTCTGCCACTGGCACATTTCCGAAGCCCATTACCTCGAGTCGTGGAGCGACGTGCGCGCCGACGACGGCACCGCGACGATCATTCAGCCGCTGATCGCGCCGCTGTACGGCGGCAAGTCGGCGCATGAAGTGATGGCGGCGCTGAGCGGGGGCGGCGAGCGGCCTGGATACGACCTCGTTCGCGCGTACTGGAGCAGCCCCGGCGCTGCAGCCGGCACGGGAAAGGTCAGCGGCCCGGCACCTGCGGCGCCCGCCGCCGCGCCACCTGCCGCGGGTGCAACCGCCGCCGCCGCAGCTGGTGGTGCGAGACCCGCGGCCGCCGCGCAGAACGCTCCGGCCCGCGCACCTGCGGCCGCGCCGCCGGCTGCGGCGCCCGCCGCCGCGAACGCCACGTCACGGTTCGATCGCGACTGGCGTCAATGGCTGCACGACGGCGTCGTCCCGAACACCGCGTTCAGGCCGAAGACGGTGGCGGTCAGGGCGAATTTCGCCGCGCAGACTGCGCCGCGCGCGGCCGTGCAGGGACTCGAAGCCGTCTTCCGGCCGGATCCCACCGTTCACGACGGCCGCTTCACCAACAACGCCTGGCTGCAGGAAGTGCCGAAATCGCTGACGAAGCTGACGTGGGACAACGCGGCGCTGATTTCTCCCGGCACCGCGGATCGCCTCCGCCTGATCAGCGGCGATATCGTCGAGTTGAAGCAGGCAGGCCGTGCGCTGCGGATTCCGGTGTGGCTCGCACCCGGTCAGGCGCCGGACACGCTGACGCTGCATCTGGGGTACGGCCGCACGCGCTCGGGCCGCGCCGGCAACAACACGGGCTTCGACGTCAACGCGCTGCGCTCGTTCGATTCGCAGGACATCCTGCAGGGCGTCGAGCTGACGAAGACAGGCGAGAGCTACCAGCTCGCCTGCACGCAGGATCACTGGTCGCTCGAAGGGCGCAACCTCGTCCGTGTCGCCACCAAGACGCAGTACGACGCGGATCCGGGGTTCGCCCGGAAGCTGGAAGAGGGCGAAGGCAAGCCGCTGTCGATGTACTGGCAGTCCTACAAGTACGACGGCTACGCGTGGGGCATGACGATCGACCAGAACGTCTGCACCGGCTGCAACTCCTGCGTGGTCGCCTGCGTCGCCGAGAACAACGTGCCGGTGGTCGGCAAGCCGCAGGTGATGAACGGCCGCGAGATGCACTGGCTCCGCGTGGACCGCTATTACACCGGCGACCTCGAGAACCCCGACACGTATCACCAGCCGATGCCGTGCCAGCAGTGCGAGAACGCGTCGTGCGAGGTGGTGTGCCCGGTGGCGGCGACGAGCCACAGCGACGAAGGCCTGAACGACATGGTCTACAACCGCTGCGTCGGCACGCGGTACTGCTCGAACAACTGCCCGTACAAGGTGCGCCGCTTCAACTTCCTGCTCTACCAGGATTGGGATACCCAGAGCCTGTGGCCGATGCGGAACCCCGACGTCACGGTCCGAAGCCGCGGCGTCATGGAGAAGTGCACGTACTGCGTGCAGCGCATCAGCCAGGCGCGCATCGCCGCCAAGCTGGACGATCGACAGATTCGCGACGGCGAGATCCTGACGGCGTGCCAGGCGGCGTGTCCGACCAACGCGATCGTCTTCGGCAACATCAACGACCCGGGCAGCCAGGTGTCGAAGCTGAAAGCGAGTCCGCGTAATTACACGCTGCTGAATGAACTGAACAATCGTCCGCGCACGTCATACCTCGCGCTCGTGCGCAATCCGAATGCCGAGCTCGAGCCCGCGCCGACGGCGACCGACGGGGAGGCACGCTGATGGCGGCGCCGCAGCAGCCGTTGCAGGCGCCTCCCGAGACGGGCAGCATGACCGCCGCACACCGCGAGCTGCTCGCGCGGACGCCCGATGTCATCGCGCCGGGTCATACCTTCGGATCGGTCACCGACAAGATCAGCGGGATCGTGCTCACGCATCGCACCCCGATAGGGTGGTTCCTGGGGTTCGCGATCGCGTTCATGTTCCTGACAATCCTGAACCTCACGATCGTCAAGCTGCTGTTCACCGGCATCGGCATCTGGGGCAACAACATCCCGGTTGGCTGGGCGTTCGACATCATCAACTTCGTCTGGTGGATCGGGATCGGCCACGCGGGCACGCTGATCTCCGCGATTCTGCTGCTCTTCCGGCAGCAGTGGCGCACGTCGATCAACCGCTTCGCGGAAGCGATGACGCTCTTCGCGGTGGCGTGCGCGGCGATGTTCCCGCTGCTGCACACCGGCCGTCCCTGGGTAGCCGCCTACTGGCTGTTCCCCTACCCGAACACGATGCAGCTCTGGCCGCAGTTCCGCAGCCCGCTCATCTGGGACGTGTTCGCGGTCTCCACCTATTTCACGGTGTCGCTGCTCTTCTGGTTCACCGGCCTGATTCCGGACCTGGCGACGCTGCGCGATTCGGCCCAGTCGAAATTCGCGCAGCGCATCTTCGGAGTGCTCGCGCTCGGCTGGCGCGGCTCGGCGCGGCATTGGCAGCGTTACGAGACCATCTACCTGCTGCTCGCGGGCCTCTCGACGCCGCTGGTCCTCTCCGTCCATACGGTCGTGAGCTTCGACTTCGCGGTCTCGGAGATTCCCGGGTGGCACGCGACGTTCTTCCCGCCCTACTTCGTCGCCGGCGCGATCTACTCCGGGTTCGCGATGGTCATGACGCTCGCGATCCCGATGCGCGCCGCATTCAAGCTCGAAGACCTCATCACGATGCGTCACATCCACAACATGACGAAGATCATGCTCGCGACCGGCATGATCGTCGCCTACGCATACGTGAACGAAGTGTTCTACGCGTGGTACAGCGGCAACCTGTTCGAGCAGTTCATGATGACGAACCGGCAGACCGGTCCGTACGGGCCGTTCTACTGGATGCTCATCGCGATCAACGCCTGCATGATCCAGCTGTTCTGGTTCCGCAGCGTCCGCGACAACGTGGTCCTGCTGTTCATCCTCTCGCTGCTGGTGAACGTCGGCATGTGGCTCGAGCGCTTCGTCATCATCGTCGTCAGCCTTCACCGCGACTTCCTGCCGTCTTCGTGGGGCATGTATGCGCCGACCAAGTGGGACTTCGGCATGTTCACCGGGACGATCGGACTATTCCTGTCGCTCTTCTTCCTCTTCGTCCGCCTGCTGCCGGCCATCTCGATCTTCGAGGTGCGCACGCTCGTGCCCGAGGCGAGGGTGAAGGGGGGATCGACGACGGAGCACCTGCTCTAGATCATGGCGCACGCACCGCAGACCGAGATGATTCACGGCCTGATGGCCGAATTCGACAACCCGACGGATCTCGTCGAGGCGGCGAACCGCGCGCGGCTGGCCGGCTACAGGTCGATGGACGCCTACACGCCGTTTCCGATCGAGGAACTGGACGACGCACTCGGCCTGAAGAAGAATCCGCTGCCGCTCATCGTGCTGCTCGGCGGGATCTTTGGCGGCGGCGGCGGTTACTACCTCGAGTACTGGACGCAGGTGGTGACCTGGCCGATGAACATCGGCGGCCGGCCGTTCCACAGTTGGCCGCACTTCATCCCGGTCACCTTCGAGTGCACGGTGCTCGGCGCGTCGCTCGCCGCGTTTGTCGGCATGCTGGCGCTCAACGGGCTGCCGAAACCGTATCACCCGGTCTTCAACGTGCAGGCGTTCGCCCGCGCGTCGCGCGACCGGTTCTTTCTCTGCATCGAGTCCACGGATCCGAAGTTCGATCGCTACGCGACCGAGTCGTTTCTGAAGGACCTTCATCCGCTGGAGGTGTCCGAAGTTGCGGCTTAGGCATCTAGCGCGGGTCAGTTGGCGTCTTGGAAGTTGGCCGGGGGTCGTCGTCCTGATTGCCGCGACACTCGCGGCCGCCTGTCGGCAGGACATGCACGACTCGCCGAGATACGAGCCGCTCGAGGCGAGCTCCTTCTTCAGCGACGGCCAGTCCGCGCGGATGCCGGTGGCGAACACGGTGTCGCGCAACCCGCTGACCGACGGCGACGAACTGCTCTACACGGGCAAGATCGGCGGCACGCTCGCGAACCAATTCCCGATGCCTGTCACCGCGGCGACGCT
>DASQAX010000374.1:0-13556 GCA_035635535.1 Vicinamibacterales bacterium
CCCGATGCCGGACGGGAGCAGCGAGGACGCGTGGCGTGCCGCGACGCCGGGCACCTACATCAAGAGCTTCCCGCCGACGATGCTCTTCCACGGCCTGGCCGACGTGACCGTGCCGGCCGAGAGCAGCATGGATTTCCTCAAGGAGCTGCGCGGCGCGAACATTCCGTCCGAGCTCCACACGTTCGCCGGCGTGCCGCACGAGTTCGTCGGCATCCCGGAGTTCGCGGAGTCGACGTCGCAGCTCGCGGACTTCTTCATCGAGCGCCACGTGATCAACCCGCGCACGTATCCGCCGTTCGGCGCCGGTCGTGGCCGCGGAGGTGAGGCTGGTCGCGGCGGGGAAGGCCGCGGAGGACGCCAATAATCGACGATCACGGCAGGAAGATCCTCACGCCAACGCGCGCCGATCGCGGCAGCCCCGTCGTCAGCACGGGCGTGCGGCCGACGTCGTAGATCGAGTCGAAGAGATTCTCGACCGCGGCGAACGCGCTGACCCACCGGGCGATCGTGCGGCTGCCGAACACGTCGACGACGGTCGCCCGGCGCAGCGTGAAGACGTTCAGGTCGTCCTCGAACTGCGGTCCAGTGACGCGCAGCTGCGCGGTCGCGGTCCACGGCAGCCGGTTGTACTGAACACCGGCGCCGGCGTTGTACGACGGCACCTGCGGCACGCGCTTGCCGTTGAGCGCCGTGTTGCCGGTGTAGTGCACGCTCGTCACGCCGGTTGCGGCGTTGACGGTAAACCCGCCGCCCAGCCGCACGTTTCCCTCGAGCTCCACACCATTGGCTTTCAGCCGATCGGCGTTGGCACGCTGCCGGATGATCTGCGTCGGCGTGGCCGACAGCGTGACTGCCGTAATCGCGTTGTCGAGACGATTCCAGAACCCGGTGACGCGCGCCGAGGCGCGGGCGTCGCCGACGACGACGCCAAGGTCGCCGCCCGTCATCCGTTCGGGGTCGAGCGCTTCGTTCGCCCTCGTCTGCGTGTTGCCCGCGCTGAAGTTGCGATAGAACTCGTTCAGCGTCGGGGCCCGGAAGCCGTGGTACACGGCGCCGCGGACGCTGACCAGATCGGTGATGCGGTACGCGCCGGCGGCGCGCGGGCTGAGCGCCTGCGACGACTTCGTGAACCCGGTGAGGACCGACTCCGACTCCCAGGTGTCGCCGTGCGCGCCGAGCACCAGCGTCAGGCGATCGGTGGCCTGCCACGTGTCCTGCGCGAATCCCGACCAGCGGCGGTCGGTCCCTCCCGGAGCGATGGTCGCCTGCGCCACGCCCTGTGCGAACGGCGTTTCAAACGATTGTCCCTTGACGTAGCGCCCCTCGGCGCCCGCGAGCACCGTGTGGCGTCCCCACGCGCGAACCCATTGTCCTCCGCCTCCGCCGAACGTCGTCGGCACGTGCTGATCGCGAATGAAGACTTCCGCCGTCCGCAGGGCGTTCACCGTGGTGAACGTCTGGTGGTACTGCTGCGTGCCGCCGTACCCGCGCACCGTGAACATGCCGCCGGCCAGCCGCCCGGTGACGTCGGCGGCTCCATGACGAGACGCGGTGCTGTTGATCGAGGCGGGCGTGCCGTTGTCGCGATCCTCGTAGAAGACGTTGCCGGTGAGGTCGAACCTCCACCCGCTGTCGGTCTGATACCCGGCATACAGCTGCGCCGATCGGTGCATCGATCCGAGGTTCGAGTCGATGGGGCCTCGCGGCGCGATGCCCGGGTCCTGCTTTTCGGCAATCGGAACGTAGCCGTCGGTGTTGAACCATTCGCCGGCGCCGCTGTACCGCCACCCGCCGGCCCGGCCGCCGCCAAAGACCGACACGCTGCCAGTACCGAGGTTGCCGCCTTCGACGAGCAGGCGGCCCGTCGGACGATTCGGCCGCACGGTGAGGAGCTGCACGACGCCGCCGAGCGCGTCGGCGCCGTAGAGGTCGCCGCTGCTGCCGCGGTCGATCTCGATGCGATCGATCGCCGCCTGCGGCACCTTGTCCCAGAAGACCCAGCCGCCGAACGCATCGTTGAGCGGCACGCCGTCGGCGAGCACGAGCGAACGGCTCGGGGAGCTGCCGCCAATTCCGCGCAGCGCGACGCCCTGCGAGGTCGGGTTCGCATTGCGCGACGAGGTGCGCCGGAACAGCGTGAACCCCGGAATCGTCTTCAACGCGTCGTCGATGGCCAGCGCGCCGCTGTTCAGCAGCTCCGCGGACGACAGGACAGTGACGGTGGATGTCGGATCGACGCGCGGGACGTCGGTCCGCGAGGACGTCACGTTGACCTCCTCGAAGAACGGCGCGGCCTGCAGCGTCACGTCCACCGTGCGCTCGCCCGCGGGAACCGGCGTCGTGGACGGCGCGAAGCCGGGAGCGGTGACGACTACCTCGCGGATCCCGTCCGCCGCGACCGCGAGCTGGAAGCGGCCGTCCGCATCGCTCTGCGTCTCGGCGGCGACATTCCCGCCAACCTGCACACGAACGGCGGCATCGGCCACCGACCCGCCGGACGAGTCGAGCACCCTGCCGTTCAAGGTGTCGACGGACTGCGCCGCGACCGGCGTCGCGATGCAGAGGAGAACGGCGGAGACGCTGGCGGCGAGCCGCGTCACGGCGCTTCGACGACTGTCAGTCCCCATGGTCCATGTCCTACAGGAATCTTCTTGGTGACCATCTTCGACGCGATGTCGATCACCGACACGTCGTCCGATGGCCCGTTCGCGGTGTAGAGCGTCTTCGCGTCGGGGGAGACGCCGATGCCCCACGGGCGATCGCCCGCCTCGACAGTGGCGACGACGGTATCGGTGGACGTGTCGAGGACCATCGCCAGCTTGCTGCGGCCGGTGCTGACATAGAGGAACTTGCCGTCGGCGCTCATGCGCGTCCCCATAGGACGCATGCCCTTGCCGAGATCGATCGTCTTGACGGGCGCGAGCCGCTTGACGTCGATCTTGGTCAAGGTGCCGCCGTTCTCGGAAGGCACGTACGCGCTCGCACCGTCGGGCGTGAACGCGATCGACCGCGGCCGCGGGCCGACCTTCACCGGCTTGACGATTTTCTTCGCCGCCAGGTCGGCGACAAACACCGCGCCATCGGCTTCGGAGGTCGTCCACACGCGCTTGCCGCCCGGTTCCACGGTGACGCCTTCGGGCTCTTCGCCGATCTTGAAGGTCTGAATCAGGTGACCGTCGTTCGTGTCGATGACGCTCAACTGCGCGGCATCTTCGTTCGCGACGTACATCTCCTTGCCGTCGGGGCTGATCGCCACCTGTTCCGGGTCGGGTCCCGAGGGCAGCACCTTCAGGAGCTTGCGCTGGCGCACGTCGACGACGCCGATGCCGTCGGCGCTGCGGTCGGGCGGCGGCAGCTTCGACTCGTCCACGTTCGGTCCCCCAATCGGCGATCCGCTGAGCGCGACGTAGAGCAGCGCGCCGTCGGGGCTGGCGACGATGCCGCGCGGGCGCTTGCCGAGAGGAATCGTCGCGACGACCGTGTTGGTCGCCGCGTCGATCACCGACAGGTCGCCGCCGGTTTCATTCGTGACGTAGACGCCGAGCGCCGGCGTTCGAGCCTGCGGCGGCGCCGGTGCGGGCGCGGTGGTCGCCGCCGGCTGTTCCGAACGTCCACACGCAACAAGTCCACAGAGGAGCACGACGGCGGAGGCCGTCACGCGGGAAGTCATGAGGCGCCTCCTCGGCGTTTTGTGTTATCAATCACGTCGCTGGAGGGACACATGGTACACGCGAGCGGCATGACTGCATATGTTTCCCGGCGGGCGCTCTGCGCGCTGTTTCTGACCGTCTTCGCCGGGGCCACGGGAACGGCCGGCAGCCAGACCCTGCAGGAGTACAGCGCCGAGGCCCGCTTTCAGCTGGATTTCCACGTGCCCGATGCGGCGCTGGCCGCGATGCTGCCTCAGGGATTCATGCTGAACGTCGCCACGCAGGGGGCGGCGAAGGACGCGAATATCCGCGTCATCTTCGTCGATCGCATGACGATCAACGGTCCCGACGGCAAGCCGGTCGGCAAGACCGGCTCGAATCGGCTCGTCTATCTCGCCGCACCCGTCAAGGACCCGTCCGGCGCGAACGCGCAGCTCGTCATCGGCGGCCTGACCGCGGATCCGGCGGACGCGCCTGGACCGTTCGGCGTGTACCTGCAATCGACCACTCACACGATGCAGCGCTCGACGAGCAGCGGGGGGAGCGGACCAGCCATCGATGCCCAGGACTGGGTGTTCCAGGCGGCGAGCGGCGAGCATCTCGAGCTGCACATCAGGTACGAGCACGGCGTCGGCAACAAGGGGATGCCGGCCGATACGAAGTTCTATTCGGCGAAGAACCCGGGCGTGGCGCAGATCTCCCGGCAGGAGCAGGTGCTCGACATCCTGCGCAACGTCACGACGACCCCGCCGGATCGCGTGAAGGAGTTTTCGTTCAAGGGTTCGGGTGGCAGTTACGCGAAGCTGTTCGACGGGACGGAGAAGGTTCTCAGCTGGGACAACATCGTCTGGCTCAATCGGTCAGTGATGCAACCCTAACTGCCGGCTCGCGGCGCGACAGACCACCTGAATGACGTGGAGCTGCAGTTGCTGGGGAAGCGCGGGTTCACGAAAGACGTGACCGTGCCGGCGAAGGTTCCGCTCATCGCGCCGTCAGGATTGACTTGACCTGTCAGCGCGGCTGGTGCGCCACCGTCGCCCCTGATAGTGATCCCCGCGAAAGCGCCACTGATCGTGCCCGATATTCCGCCGCCGCGATCGACTGACGCCTCGAGTGTTGACGTTGCGGCGGGCGCTCCGTCGGGCATGGCGAGATGGAAGATGAAATGAGCGGCGCCAATCGCATCGTCGGAGAGGCCCGAGAAGAAAAAACTCTGAGCGTTGGTGCATGTGGATGGAAGCGTGATGATGAGCGTATAGAGGCGCGTTGCCGTTCGCACGATGGCGAATCCACCGGCAGGAAACTGCAGGGGACTGGCAGCGCCGCTGGCAGGATCGCTGACCTGCACGCGCCAGTACATCTGGACGCCTGCGGGAAGGTCCGGGGTTACCGTCCAGGATGTCTGTCCCGGTGATTCAGGGACGGTCTGCGACGCGACCACCGTATTGCTGCGAAAGTCGAACGTGGTCGCGACGTCGAACCGGTAGAGCAGCGTGCCGGTGATTCCGCTTCGCACTGCATTTCTCACGGTCAGCATCGGATGCGCGTGGACAGTCGATCCGGACACGGGTGAGATTGCCGTAGGGGTTTGAATGACCGGCGGCGTGACCGTGAACGTCCAGGCGTCGGTCCAGGCGCTCGTCGTCGTCGTTCGAAAGTCCGCGCTCAATTGCGCCATCCGGGCGCGCCAGTAGTACGTGCCGGGTGTCAAGACATCAAGCGTCGTCGTGGCGAAGCCCGTGGTGATGATGCCCGTCTCCGTTCGCGATGGGTACGGTGGCGCGAACGCCGGATTCGTTGCCAGCTGGACCTCGGGTGACGCCGGGTTCGGGTTGAACGCAAACGCGGCAGGCACCACCGTCAGTGTCGGGCGCTGCATGACGGTCGAACCGGAGAGCGGCGCGACCAGCGTGGGCGGCGAGAGCGCGACATCGCCGATGGTGAACGACCACGTCTCGGAGAACTCGCTTCGGGCCCTGATGCCGTCGAACGCCTGCGCGTGCCAGTAGAGTGGCTGTCCGCGCGTCAGCACACGATCGGGCACGATGCTCGCTCGCTCCGTCACGAACTCCAGGACGTCCTTCACGAATATCACCGTCGTGAACTCCGCGTCCGTCGCGATTTCGAACCGATCCGTCCATGCTCCGCGACGCTCGTCGTGCGGGAAATTGTTGACCGAGAGTTCCAGGGCGCCCGATTGAACCGACGCGTTTCGCGGGCGGTCGGGGGTCGGAGGTCCGAACGGCGCGACGGCGGTTCTGAAATGAAATGTCTCCGAAAAGGCACTGATGCTTTCGCCCGCAGCCGCACGGACGCGCCAGTAGAAATCGATGTTGGCCTGGACCTGCAAAGTGACCGATGTCTGCTCCGGTCCCCGCGGAGCGCTCAGCGTCCCGGCGTTAACCGTGAAGTCAGGGTCGCGCGCGAACTGGAATGTGTCAACGACGACGCCCTCGCTCGTGCCAAAATCCGTCGCGACGAGCGTCACGCTGAAGGAGAGTCGCTGGCCCGGGTCGCTGAATTGTGCATCGTTGGCCGGCGAGAATGGCACAGCGGCGAGCGCAGATGGTGTCGCGGCAGGGACGGGTGCAGGGACAGCCTGCGTCGGTGTCACGCCGGACGGCCGCATGGGCGAGCCGCCACACGCGACAGTGAACGCTGTGAAAATCAGCGCAAGGGTCCGGGTTCCCATTGACGGAGCAGCCTGTGCCGAGCACGAGTCGGGCCACAGACATCGGCCAATCTATCTGGGAAAAACGCGGGAAGGTCGCATGAAGGCGCCCCGCGCTGCGCTACGCGCGCAACACCGGTGTGTTCATCTCGCCACGTCGATGTAGGACCCATCCAACTTGTTGATGGACGGGCAGCCGAGCAGGCGCAGCGTGCGGACGACGTCCGTGCGAAGAATCTCGATGGCGCGCGCGACGCCGGGGCCGCCCGCGGCGCCGAGCGCCCACGCATAGGCGCGACCGACGAGCACCGCCTTTGCGCCGATGCAGATGGCCTTGACGACGTCGCCGCCTCGCCGGATGCCGCCGTCCATCAACACCTCGATGCGTCCGCTCACGGCCTCGAGCACCTCTGGCAGCGCGCGAAGGCTCGCCGGCACGCCATCGAGCTGGCGACCGCCGTGGTTCGACACGATCACGGCGTCGGCGCCCGCGTCCATCGCGCGTCTCGCATCGTCGCCCGTGTGCACGCCCTTGACGACGACAGGGCCCTGCCACGCGTCGCGCATCCAGCGCAGATCCTGCCAGGTGACGATCGTGCTCTCGAGGATGACTCCCACGTCGCCGCATGGCATGGCGCCTTTGCCGGGCAGTTCCACGTTTGGAAACACGCGAGGCCGTCCGTCGGCGACGTAGTCGAGCACCCAGCGCGGGCGCGTGACGAACTGCCAGGCGTACGGAACGCTGCCCAGGATGTCGCCTTGCAGGATCGGGCGCACGCCATGGCGGAAGTCGCGCTCGCGCATGCCGGAGACCGGCGTATCGATCGTCACGACGAGCACCGTGTAGCCGGCAGCCTTCGCCCGCGCCATCGTGGCCTCGGCGATCTCGCGGCCGCCCGGGACATAGAGCTGAAACCAGAGCGGGCCGGACGTCCCTTCGCGCACCTCCTCGAGGCGGGTGCCGGAGAACGTCGACAGGATGTATCCGGTGCCCGCGTCGTTGGCGGCGCGCGCGGCGTGCAGCTCGCCCTTCGGATAGAACATCCGGCAGAAGCCGACTGGTGCGAGGAGGAAGGGAAGCTCGAACGTCGTGCCGAGCACCGTGGTGCGCAGATCGCACGACGGCACCGCGACGCACTGCCTGGGGCGGAAGCTGATGTCCCTGAAGGCGCGGCAGTTCTCGCGCAGCGTGACTTCGTCCTCGGCGCCGCCGTCGATGTAGGCGAAGACGACCGCGGGCAGCCGCTTCCTTGCCAGCCGGCGGAAATCGCCGATGTTGACGACGCGCGGAAAGCTGACCGAGCGCGCGAGGCTGCGGTCGGACTTCATCGCCGATCAGTCTGCGTACACGACCGTGCGCGTGCTCGTGTGGGCGCGGACGACGTCGGAGGTGAGCTGCTTGCTGAGATAGACCTTCGATTCGCGGTTGTCGAACGGATTGACCTCGTACTTGATCACGTTGAACTCGAGCTGGTCGAGCGTGCCGCGCATGTCGTAGAAGCGGTTCTTCGTCTTGACCACGACCTCGTGATAGCCGGCCCCGTGCGCCCACGCCTCGGATTCCTCCGTGAGCGCGCGGAAGTGCCCCTGGCCGCGCCAGTCGCGGCGCGTGCCGCCGATCCAGCTGTAGAGCACCTTGCGCCCCTCGAACCGGACGGAGTTCTTCAGCCGCGCGACCAGGTCCGACAGCTTCGTCTCCGCCTCCTGCTCCCGCAGCTCGTGAACGATCTTGTACGAGACGGGCACCACGAGGCCGGGATCGGCGGGCAGCGGCGCCTCCGCCATGAGGATCAGGAATTCGCGGTCGCGCAGGCGCGAGATGATCTCCTGCGCGGCTTTCTTCCGCGGGAACTCCCCGAAGAACTCCTCGATGTACTGAATTTCGAGCGCGCCCGTGTCGAGCGGGTACTGCTTGATCAGGTACTCCAAACGAGCTCCAAGTGAGTTCTACTGGCGAGTCTCAACTGCCACGAGGACGATTCTATAATGGCGCGCCGGATCCAACCCTGACGCCCACCGCCGACGACATCACCCGCCGCATCCGTCTCTGGTGGGACCAACATCCCATGGACTATCTCGGGCACCTGGGGCGGCCCGACCTGTCCGATGACGCGGCCGCGCGCGGCTTCCTGGGCCGCATCGATCGCGAATTCCGGCGCGCCGCCTGGTTCGCGCAGGCGGGGGGCGAGCCGCTCTTTGGCGGCCTCATCGATTATGCGGCGCTTCGCGGACGGCGCGTGCTCGAGGTCGGATGCGGTCTCGGTGCGATTTCGGCGGAGCTGGCCCGGCAGGGCGCGTCGGTCACCGCGCTCGATCTGACGTGGACCGGCGCCGCGTCGGTGAAGCGCCGGTTCTGCCTCGATCGCGTGTCCGCGTCCGCGGTGCAGGGCGACGCGTCACGGCTGCCGTTCGCCGGCGAGTCGTTCGACGCCGTCTGGTCGTGGGGCGTGCTGCTCCACGTGCCCGATCTCGCGGCGGCCCTCGCGGAGATCCGTCGCGTGCTGCGGCCGGGCGGCGAGCTCCGGCTGATGATCTACAACCGTCACTCGGTCTACAACTGGCTCGGTGTCATCGGGCGATACGGGATCCTCCGGCTGCAGCTGCTGCGTCACTCGGTGCCGGATCTGTGGAGCCGGTACTCCGATGGACGCGACATCGGCGGCTGTCCGTTCGTCCGCTATTACAGCGCCAGTGAGCTGCGGCGCGCGCTGCGCGGCTTCGAGGTGCTGGAGATGCGTGCATTCGAACAGAAGGCGGCGCTGACGTGGTGGCTTCCGGGTTCGATGCGCAAGACCGTCGAGGCGCGGATTCCAGGCGCCGTCATGCACGCGTTGTTTCGACAGCTCGGGATGCTCCTGTACTGCCGCGCGCGGCGGGCGTAGCCGTGACCGCCAGCGCGTGTCGGAGCGGGGCCGTCGCCGGTACGCGCACGACGCGATATTACACGGGTGCGAGCGACGGCTCGTACGCGAGGTTCGAGGCGAGCCACCGCTCGGCTTCGGCGACGGCCATCCGCTTGCGTGCCGCGTAGTCCTCGAGCTGATCGCGTCCGATCCGGCCGACGTTGAAGTACTTCGCCTGCGGGTGCGCGAAGTAGAGCCCGCTGACCGACGCCGCCGGCAGCATCGCGCCCGACTCGGTGAGCGACATGCCCGTCCGCTCCGCGCCGAGCAGCGCGAAGAGCTTCTTCTTCTCGCTGTGATCGGGGCAGGCCGGGTAGCCGAACGCCGGGCGGATGCCGCGATAGCGTTCGTGAACGAGGTCGTCGCTGGACAACCGCTCGGCGGCGCCGTAGCCCCAGTCGCGACGCGCACGCGCGTGCAGGTACTCGGCGAACGCCTCGGCAAGCCGGTCGGCGAGCGCCTTGACCATGATCGCCTGATAGTCGTCGTGGTCGGCCTCGTAGCGGGCGGCGAGCTCGTTCGCGCCGAGCCCCGCGGTCACGGCGAATGCGCCGAGGTAATCGACGATGCCGCTCTCGGCGGGGGCGATGAAATCGGCGAGCGAACGATTCGGCTTGCCGTCGCCGATCTCCTCCTGCTGGCGGAGCATGTTGAACGTAACCAGGGGATCGGGGATCGGGGATCGGGGATCAAAAGCTCTTGATCCCTGATCCCTGATCCCTGATCCCTGGCCGAACACGAATATGTCCTCGCCGACCGTGTTCGCCTTCCAGAATCCGTAGACGCCACCAAGCGTGAGCAGCTTGTCCTTCACGATCCGATCGAGCAGCGCCTGCGCGTGCTCGTACAGCTCCCGCGCGGCGCCCCCATACTGCGGATGGTCGAGGATCGCCGGAAAGCGTCCCTTCAACTCCCACGCGGAGAAGAAGAACGTCCAGTCGATGTACGGCACGACGTCTTCCAGGCGCACGTCGTTCAGCTGGCGGACGCCGGTGAAGGCGGGCGTCGCGATGGCGTCCGCGCGCCAGTCGAGCCGGAGCCGGTTCGCTTTCGCCGCCTGCCAGGCGAGCAGCGGCCGCCGCCGGACGCCAGCGTGCTGCTCGCGCACGCGCTGCTGATCGGCGCGAGTGGCGTCGACAAACGCCGGGCGCTGCGCGGGGTTGAGCAGCTTCGAGACGACATCCACCGCGCGTGAGGCGTCGAGCACGTGCACCACCGGCTGGCTGTATTCGGGCGCGATCTTCACCGCCGTGTGCGGCTTGCTCGTCGTCGCGCCGCCGATGAGGAGCGGAAGCGTCATGCCGCGCCGCTCCATCTCGCGCGCGACGAACACCATCTCGTCGAGCGACGGCGTGATCAGCCCGCTGAGGCCAATCATGTCGGCCTTCTCGTCGATGGCGGTCTGCAGGATCCGGTCGGCCGGCACCATTACGCCGAGATCGACCACCTCGTAGTTGTTGCACCCGAGGACGACGGCGACGATGTTCTTGCCGATGTCGTGCACGTCGCCCTTGACGGTGGCCATGACGAGCTTGCCCTGGGCGCGGTGCGTGTCGCCGGTCCGCCGTTTTTCTTCCTCCATGTACGGAAGGAGATAGGCGACGGCCTTCTTCATGGCGCGCGCGCTCTTGACGACCTGCGGCAGGAACATCTTTCCCGCGCCGAACAGGTCGCCGACGATCTTCATCCCGTCCATCAGCGGCCCCTCGATGACGTCGAGCGGCCGCGGCAGCTTCTGCCGCGCCTCCTCGACGTCGGCCTCGATGAAGTCCACGACGCCGTGCACGAGCGCGTGCGCGAGCCGCTTTTCGACGGGCGCGTCGCGCCACGCGAGATCGATCGCTCTCTTCTTCCCGTCTCCCTTGACCGTGTCCGCGAACTGCACGAGGCGCTCGGTCGCGTCGGGCCGGCGGTTGAAGATGACGTCCTCGACGTGCTCGAGCAGGTCCTTCGGGATGTCCTCGTAGACGACGAGCTGGCCGGCGTTGACGATCCCCATGTCGAGGCCGGCCTTGATGGCGTGGAACAGGAAGGCCGAGTGCATCGCCTCGCGCACCACCTCGTTGCCGCGGAACGAGAACGACAGGTTGCTGACGCCGCCGCTCACTTTCACGCCCGGGCAGGTCGCCTTGATGGCCCTGGTCGCCTCGATGAAGTTGATGGCGTAGTCGTTGTGCTCCTCGAGGCCGGTCGCAATCGCGAGGATGTTCGGGTCGAAGATGATGTCGAGCGGATCGAAGCCGGCCCGTTCGGTCAGCAGCCGGTAGGCGCGCTGGCAGATCGAGGCCTTGCGCGCGATCGTGTCCGCCTGGCCCTGCTCGTCGAACGCCATGACGACCACGGCGGCGCCGTAGCGGTGGACCGCGCGCGCCTTGCGGAGGAAGTCGTCTTCGCCTTCCTTGAGGCTGATCGAGTTGACGACCCCCTTGCCCTGGATGCACTTGAGCCCGGCTTCGAGGACGCTCCACTTCGAGCTGTCCACCATGACGGGCACGCGCGCGATCTCGGGTTCGGTGGCGATCAGGTTGAGGAACGTCGTCATCGCCGCCTCGGAGTCGAGCATCCCCTCGTCCATGTTGACGTCGAGGATGTTCGCGCCGCCGCGGACCTGGTCGAGCGCGACGTGCGCGGCTTCGCCGAAGTCGCCGCTGGTGACGAGACGGGCGAAGCGCTTGGAGCCGGTGACGTTCGTGCGCTCGCCGACCATGATGAAGTTGCTGTCGGGGCGGATGGTGAGCGTCTCGAGCCCGGAGAGCTGGGTGAACCCGGCAGGGATCAATCCCTGCCCCGATCCCTGCCGTGGGCGCGGTGCGAGGCCTGTTACCGCCGAATCGAGCGCCCGAATGTGATCGGGCGTCGTGCCGCAGCAGCCGCCGACGATGTTCACGAATCCCGACTCGGCGAAATCGCGAAGCAGCGCCGCGGTTTCGTCCGGCAGCTCGTCGTATTCACCGAAGGCGTTCGGCAGCCCCGCGTTCGGATAACAGGTGACATAGGTGTCCGCAATACGCGCGAGCTCGGCGAGGTGCGGACGCATTTCGCGCGCGCCGAGCGCGCAGTTCAACCCGATGCTGAACGGCTTCGCGTGGCGGACCGACGCGTAGAACGCGTCGAGCGTCTGTCCCGAGAGCGTCCGGCCGCTGCGGTCGGTAATCGTCCCCGAGATCATCAGCGGCAGCTCGACGCCCTTTTCCTCGAAGACGTCGAGCACGGCGGCGATCGCGGCTTTCGCGTTCAGCGTGTCGAAGATCGTCTCGATGAGCAGCAGGTCGGCGCCTCCGTCCACGAGGCCGCGAACGTGGTCCGTGTACGCAGCCACGACCTGGTCGAAGGTCACCGCGCGGAGGGCGGCGTTGCCGACGTCGGGCGAAATCGACAGCGTCCGGTTCGTCGGTCCGACCGCGCCCGCCACGAACCGCGGGCGGCCGGGCGTCCTGCCGTTCCACTCGTCGGCCGCCGCGCGGGCGAGCCGCGCGCCCGCCACGCTGAGCTCGTAGGCGAGCGACTCGAGCCCGTAGTCCGACTGCGCGATCGCGGTCGAGGAAAACGTGTTGGTCTCGATGATGTCCGCACCCGCCGCGAGGTACGCGCGGTGGATCTCGCCGATCACATCGGGGCGCGTCAGGACCAGCAGGTCGTTGTTGCCCTTCAGGTCCCGTCGATGGTCCCGGAACCGCTCGCCCCGGAAGTCCGCCTCCGTCAGCCGGTGCCGCTGGATCATCGTCCCCATCGCTCCGTCGAGGAGGAGGATGCGTTTCGCGAGGAGCTCGTGGAGGCGGTCGACGACGGTCATGCGATGCGTGTCCGGGAACGTGTCTTCACGCCGCTGCCGATCAGGACCGCAAACGGATCGCCGGCCTTGCTCGCGCCGACCGTCACCGTGGCGTCGGTCAAGCCGCCGCGACGCAGCAGCGTCTCGAGCTCGGCCGCGGAAAACCCGAGATGACGATCTCCGAGGCGGCTCCGCACCCACGTCTCGTCGTGTTCGCGCAGGTCCAGGATCAGGACGCGGCCGCCGGGGCGCAGCACCCGCACGGTCTCGGCGATCGCGCGCCCTGGATCGATCGCATGATGCAGCGACTGCGAGAGCAGCGCGACGTCGACGGATTGATCCTTCAGTGGCAGCTTCGCCAGCTCGCCCTTCTTCCACTCCACGTTCCGGACGTGCCGCCGCGCGGCGAGCGCCTTCGCCCGCTCCAGCACGTCGGCCGAGCGGTCGATGCCGACGACGCTGCGGGCCCAGCGTGCGGCTTCGAGCGTCAGGTACCCCTCGCCGCAGCCGATGTCCGCGACGTCGAGCGGCGGAATGAGGTGGCCGAGCGCGCGCGCCCA
>DASQAX010000375.1:0-5746 GCA_035635535.1 Vicinamibacterales bacterium
TCCCATCGTAACGGTCGAGCAGCTGTCGAAGATACTTGCACCCGCCGCGGATGTTCTCCGCGGGGTCGTACGCGTTGCTGACGCCGAGCCGTTTCGCGGTGGCGGGCATCAGCTGCATCAGCCCCATCGCGCCCTTGGGTGAACGGGCCCGCGGATTGAACCCCGACTCCACCTGGATGACCGCGCGAACCAGCTCCGGACGCAGCGCATGCCGCGACGCGTGCTCCTGCACGAGCGAGTCGTACACGTGGCTGTATTCCGGCGTCGCCGTTCTCGTCGCGCGGATGCCGGGCGCCTCGGGCACGACGTAGGTCATCGCACCCTCATCGAGCTTCCGGTCGGACACCACGAGCGTTCCGTTGATGTCCCGCCAGGCATAGATCTGCGCGCGCGCCGGCAGCGGCGTCAGCAGAGCAGTAACGAAGGCGAGAAGCAGCGTGTGTTTCAAGATTTGCGGGTGTCGAGGCGGCCGCCGTAGTCTCGGCGAAGGCGGACCCCTGTTGAGCTGAGGGCGCTTATTGTAAGGCTTATCGGCTCGGACGAGCCGGCGGTGTAGGGCGGGGCTTTACGCCCCGCTAATCATCTTCTCGACGACACCCCGCGCCGCCGCGAGCATTTCGCCGATTTTCGAGGGGTCCTTGCCGCCCGCCTCCGCGAAGTCAGGACGGCCGCCGCCGCCCCCGCCGACGATGGGCGCAAGCTGCTTGACGACCTGCCCGGCGGGCACCTTTTTCGTCAGATCGGGTGTGACGCCGACGACGATGGACACCTTTCCCTCCGAGGGCGACGCCAGGACGACGACGCCGCTCTTGATGCGCGAGCGGTGCTGATCCACCAGCGTCCGAAGGCCATCCTTGTCGAGGCCGCTCACTTCGCGGGCCACGAGCCTGATGCCGGCGACCTCGGCGGCCTCATCGGCCTGACCCGTACCGCCGCCCATGGCCGCCTTCATCTTCGCCTGCTGGAGCTCGCGGGCAAGCCGCTTCGTCTCCTCCTGCAGCGCCGAAATCTTCGCGAGCAGCTCCTCGGGGCGCGCGTTGAGCGCCTGGGCGAGCGCGTTGACGATGTCGCGCTCCTCCTCGAACGCTTTGAGCGATTCCATGCCGGTAATCGCTTCGATACGCCGCGTGCCTGCGGCGACGCCGCCTTCCGACACGATGGCGAACAAGCCGATGTCGCCGGTGGCGCGTACGTGCGTCCCGCCGCACAGCTCCATGCTGAAGCCCGGCACCGAGACGACGCGCACCTTGTCGCCGTACTTCTCGCCGAAGAGCGCCATCGCGCCGGCGGCGATCGCGTCCTGCGTCGGCTTGACGACGGTTTCGACCGGCACGTTCTTCAGCACGTGCTTGTTGACGATCTGCTCGATCTGGAGCACCTGCTCGCGCGTGAGCGCGCTGAAGTGCACGAAGTCGAAGCGCAGGCGATCCGGCGCCACGAGCGAGCCAGCCTGCTTCACGTGCGGTCCGAGGACCTGCCGGAGCGCCGCGTGGAGCAGGTGCGTGGCGGTGTGGTTGCGCCGCGTCGCCGCGCGGCGGACCGCGTCGATGTCCGCGACGACCGGCGCGCCAACGGCAATCTCGCCGCTGTGCACGCGCACGCGGTGCGCGCGGACGCCGGGGCCAACCGGCTCGACGTCGCTCACGCTGGCGCTGAAGCCGAAATCGTTGCTCAGCGTCCCGACGTCCGACACCTGGCCGCCGCTCTGCAGGTAGAAGGGCGTCTCCTCGAGCACGACCCAGCCGGTGTCGCCTGACGAGAGCTTCTGCACCTCGGTGGGCGGCGCGTCGCCGCGGAGCGTCGCGAGCGCGACCACGCGCGTCCGGACGGACGCGTTGTCGTAGCCGGTGAAGGCGGTCGCCGGCAGGTTCGCGAACCCGGCAAACGCCTGGTCGTCCCGCGCGCCCCCTTTGAACTTGCTGCCCGCGCGCGCCTTCTCGCGCTGGCCTTCCATCGCGCGCTCGAACCCCTCGCGATCGAGCGACAGCTTGCGGTCGTCGACCATGTCCTCGATGAAGTCGCGCGGCAGGCCGTACGTGTCGTAGAGGCGGAACGCGGCGTCGCCGGCGACGACCTTGTTGCCCGCGGCGGCCTTGTCGAGGACCTCTTCGAGTCTCGGCAGGCCGTCGGTGAGCACCGCGTCGAAGCGTTCTTCCTCGCCGCGAACGACCCGCACGACCGCCGGATGGGCCGCCTTCAGCTCGGGATAGGCGCCGCCGAACTCGCCGACGATGACGTCGACCAGCGTGTGCAGGAACGGCTCGCCGACCCCCAGGCGTTTGCCGTGCCGCATCGCGCGCCGCATGATCTTCCGCAGCACGTAGCCGCGCCATTCGTTGGACGGCACGACGCCGTCGGCGATGAGGAACGTCATCGCGCGCATGTGATCCGCCACGACGCGCATCGAGACGTCGGACGGCTCCATCGTGCCGCGATGCGTCGTGCCCGCGCGCTCACCGATTGCGCTCAGCAGCGGCGTGAACAGATCCGTGTCGTAGTTGGACAGGTGGCCCTGGATCACCGCGGTGACGCGCTCGAGGCCCATTCCCGTGTCGATGGACGGCGCCGGCAGCGGATTGAGCCGGCCGTCGACCTGCCGGTCGAACTCCATGAACACGTTGTTCCAGATCTCGATGAAACGGTCGCAGTTGCATTCGAGCCCGCGGCACGCGGCGCCGCCCGTCTCCTCCCCGCAGGGGATCTGCGGGCCGCGGAAGTAATAGATCTCCGAGCAGCGCCCGCAGGGGCCCGTGTCGCCCATCTGCCAGAAGTTGTCCGCGGCCCCGAGCTCGCCGATGCGCTCGGCCGGCAGGAACTTCCGCCAGACGTCGTGCGCCTCGCTGTCACGCGGAACAGCCGCGTCGCCCTGGAAGATCGTCGCCCACAGGCGGTCGGCGGGGAGCTTCCACTCCTCCGTCAGCAGCGTCCACGCAAACGGAATCGCCTCGCGCTTGAAGTAGTCGCCGAATGAGAAGTTGCCGAGCATCTCGAAGAACGTGTGATGGCGGAACGACGGCCCGACGTTGTCGAGGTCGTTGTGCTTGCCGCTCACCCGCATGCACTTCTGCGCGGTCGTCGCGCGCGTGTAATCGCGCTTCTCCCTGCCGAGGAAGACGTCCTTGAACTGGTTCATCCCGGCGTTGGTGAACAGCAGCGTCGGGTCGTCGTGCGGCACGAGCGGCGAGCTCGGAACGATGCGGTGCCCGTGACGTTCGAAGGACTTGAGGAAGGAGAGGCGGATCTCGTTCGCGGTCATCGCTGGCTTCAGGTCGGGTTTCAGGTGTCGGGTATCAGGTTACAGGTATTCCTTGGTTTTTGCGCGGCGGCGGAGGAGCGCGATGACGCGGCCGGAATCGAAGCCCTGGCCGAGCAGGTAGCGGTGCAGGCGGCGGACGACCGCGGCGTCGTTCAGCGCCATCGTGCCGCGAAGGCGGCGATCGAGCGCCCGCTCGAGCAGCGCGGTTTCGTCGATGTCGGCGAACACCTCCGCGACCGCTTCGCGCGCCACGTCGCGCGCGATGCCGAGCGCTTCGATCTGGCGGACGACGCGTGCGCGGCCGCGGTGCTTGAGGCGGACCTCCGTCCGCGCGCAGGCGAGCGCGGTGCGGCGGTCGTCGACGGCGCGTTCGCGGCGCAGCCGCGCGACCGCGGCGTCGATGTCCTCTTCGTCGAATTTGCGTCGGGCGAGGCGTGTGCGCAGCTGCGCTTCGGCGAGCTCGCGGCGGGCCAGCAGGGTGAGGCCCGCGACGTACGCCCGCTCGCCGCCGTCCGACATCAGCGCGTGCCGTGCGCGCCGGGAGCGCGGCGCATGGCTAGCGGCCCCCGAATCGCGTGATCTCCGACACCCCGCCCGTTTGCGCGGCGGTTGCCATCTGATCGCGGGACATCTCCGACGTGGTCGAAATACCCTGGACCTTCAGCTTGAACTCGTCGACGTTCGACGCCCAGCGCAGCGCTTCCTCGTACGAGATCAGCTTCTGCTGGAACAGGTAGAAGATCGACTGGTCGAACGTCTGCATGCCGTACTGCGAGGTGCCCTGCGCGATGGCGCCGTGGATCAGGTGCGTCTTCTCCTTGTCCATGATGCAGTCGCGGATGAACGCGGTGCTGATCAGGACTTCGACGGCCGGCGCCCGCCCCTTGCTGTCCACCTTCGGAATCAGGCGCTGCGAGATGACGGCCTTCAGCACGCTCGCCATCTGGATGCGGATCTGCTTCTGCTGGTGCGGCGGGAAGACCGCGATGATGCGGTTGATCGTCTCGGTGGCGTCGAGCGTGTGCAGCGTGGAGAAGACCAGGTGGCCCGTCTCCGCGGCGAGCAGCGCCGTCTCGATGGTCTCGAAGTCGCGCATCTCGCCGACGAGGATGACGTCGGGGTCCTGGCGCAGCGCGCTCCGGAGCGCGTGCGAGAACGACATCGTGTCCACGCCGATCTCGCGCTGGTTGATGATCGAGCGGTTGTCGCGGTGGAGGTACTCGATCGGATCCTCGACCGTCATGATGTGCGCGGTGCGGGTCGCGTTGATCTCGTCGATCATCGCGGCAAGGGTCGTGCTCTTGCCCGAACCCGTCGTTCCCGTTACAAGAACCAGACCCCGTTCTTCGCCCGCAATCTTCTTGAGCACCTGCGGCAATGCGAGGTCGTCGATCGTCGCCACGCGCATCGGGATCACGCGGAAGATCATCCCGATGGTGCCGCGCTGCTGGAACGTGTTGCACCGGAAGCGGCCCAGGCCGGCGACGCTGTAGGCGAGGTCGACCTCGCGGTTCTCCTTGAACTTTTCGCGATGGCCGGTCGGCAGGACGGCGGCGGCAATCGACACCATGTCGTCGTGGTCGAGCCGCTTCTCCTCGGTGGCCGGCGTGAGCTGCCCGCGGACGCGCATCATCGGGTAGCTGCCGGCCTTCAGGTGAAGGTCGGACGCCCCGGTTTCGACGGCAATTTTCAGAAGGTCGTTAACGTGCATGACAGGACACCCGCGTGTCGTTCGATTGTAAGGGACGACACCTGGTGTCTTATCGGCCTTTCGAAACGCCGGATGTAGCCGGGCTGTGCACGAACTGGAGCCAGCCGTGGGTGTCGGGCAGCTCACCCTTGACGATTTGGAAGAACCGCTGCTGGATGGCCTCGGTGACGGGCCCCCGGCGGCCGCGCCCGACCTTCACGCGATCCACGGAACGGATGGGCGTCACCTCGACGGCGGTGCCCGCAAAAAACACCTCATCAGCGATGTACAGGGTCTCCCGCGGCAGCGTTTGCTCGCGCACGTCGAAGCCGAGCTCGCGCGCGAGCGTCATCACCGAGTCGCGCGTGATGCCCCACAGCACGGAATTGCCGACGGGCGGCGTGAAAATCACGCCGTCACGGACGATGAAGACGTTCTGGCCGCTGCCTTCGCTCAGGTTGCCGTAGGTGTCGAGCGCGATCCCTTCCGCATAGCCCTCCGCGATCGCCTCCATCTTGATGAGCTGCGCGTTCGCGTAGTTCGCGACGCTCTTGGCCATTGCGGGCGTCGTGTTCGGCGCGTTCCGGGCCCAGGTGGAAATCTTGACGTCGAGCCCCTCCTCGATCGCCTCCTTCGTGAAGTAGGCGCCCCATTCCCACACCATGATCGCCACGTCGACCGGGCAGGGCAGCGGGTTGACGCCGAGCGAGTCGTAGCCGCGGTAGACGATCGGGCGGATGTAGCACGCGCGGAAGCCGTTCGCGTTGATGGTCTCGAAGATGGCGTCGGTCAGTTCCTGC